>JADFIY010000179.1 GCA_022566415.1 Acidobacteriota bacterium | reverse complement strand
GACGCCTGCTTTGCCAACGCCGGGATCATCGGTGCGGGGTCCCGTTTCGCAGACGTCACCGAGGACGAGTGGCGGGCCGTCACCGGCATCAACCTCGACGGGGTCTTTTTCACTCTCCGTGCCGCCGTTCGCCATCTGATGGACCGCGGCGAGGGTGGCTCGCTTGTGGCGACCAGCAGCCTCTCTTCCGTGCTTGGGATGCCCCGCGGCTCGGCCTATTCGTCGTCGAAGGCGGCGGTGTCGGCCCTCGTCCGATCGATTGCGGTCGAGTACGGGCGGTATGGGATCAGGGCGAACGCCATTCTCCCAGGCTGGATCGAGACCGACATGACCGCAGGGATCATGACCGACGAGCGTTTTCAGAGCAGCCAGCTCGGCCGCACCTCCCTGCGGCGATGGGGCCGGCCGGACGATTTCGCCGGGATCGCCGTCTACCTCGCCTCGGATGCCTCTCGGTTCCACACCGGTGACACCATCGTCATCGACGGCGGCTACCTCGTCGACTGAGTGCCCGCGTCGATGCGGGTGCGGTGTAGCGTGATGTGGTGGATTTCGGCGTCGTCCTGCAAAACAACCCGCCCGCTTCCCGGGTGGTAGAGCTGGCCAAGCAGGCGGAGGACCTTGGCTTCAGCCACGTCTGGACGTGGGACTCGCACTTCCTGTGGCAGGAGCCGTTTGTGATCTACTCGCGGATGCTGGCGGAGACCGACACCATCGTGGTAGGCCCCATGGTCACCAATCCCGGCACCCGTGACTGGACGGTGATCGCCTCGCTGTTCGCCACCCTCAATGAGATGTATGGCCCGCGGACCATCTGTGGCATGGGTCGTGGCGACTCTGCGCTTCGCTACCTCGGCCGCCAGCCCCGCACGATGGCAACGATGGTCGAGTCGATGAAGGTGATCAAGGGCCTCGTTGCAGGGGAGACCGTCGAATACAACGAACGAGCGTTGAAGATGCCCTGGGTCGGCGAAGGCTGGGACCTGCCGATCTGGGTGGCCGGTTACGGGCCGAAGGCACTCGCCACCGCCGGTCGACATGGCGACGGCTTCATCCTCCAGCTTGCCGACCCGCAGATCCTGGAGTGGACGATGACTGCCGTCCACGCCGCCGCAGTCGAGGCCGGCCGGGATCCGGACGACATCAAGATCTGCGTGGCAGCGCCTGCCTATGTCGGTGACGACCTCGAGCATCAACGCGACCAGCTGCGGTGGTTCGGCGGCATGGTTGGCAACCACGTCGTCGACATGGTCGCCCGGTACGGAGAGGATGCTTCGAAGGTGCCTGACGTCCTATCCGACTACATCAAGGAGCGCGAGTCCTATGACTACGAGGGGCACGGCAGGGCGAGCAACGTTTCTGTTGATTTCGTGCCGGACACCATCGTCGATCGTTTCTGTATTCTGGGTCCCGTCGATGCCCACCTCGAGAAGCTGACGCTGCTCAGGGACATGGGTGTTGACCAGTTCGCCATCTACCTCATGCACGACGACATGGATGGAACCATCGAGGCTTACGGCGCAGACATCATCCCTGCGCTGAATTAGAAGAAGTAGATCAGTAGCGCACTAGCGAAGTAGCGCAGTAGCCAGTAGCGCAGTAGCGAAGGCGGACGCTGATCTACTGATCTACTGATCTACTGATCTACTCGTCCCCCACCAGGCTCCGCTGCAACTTGCGCATCCCTCCCAGCCAGCGTTCGTAGTCGGTGGCCTTGTTGACGAAGTAGTCGGCGACCTCGGGGTGGGGGAGGATGAGGAACCGCTCGTCGCGCAGCCCATCGATCACTGCATCGGCGACCTGCTCGGTTGAGATGCTGCCGTCGACGGCGAACTCGTGGAACCCGTCCGATATCGTTGTGAGATCGTCGAGCATGGCGGTGTCGACGAACTGGGGGGCGAGGCAAGACACGCTGATCCCTTTGTCGCCGTAGGTGATCGACAGCCATTCGGCGAGGGCGACCACGGCGTGCTTGGTGACCGAGTATGGGGCGGCGCCGAGGTTGGTGAGCAGGCCGGCGGCGCTGGCCGTGTGCAGGAGATACCCCGAGCCACGCTCGAGCATCGAAGGAAGCACCGCTCGTGTGCCATATACATGGGACATCACGTTTACCGCCCATGCCCGCTCCCACGCCTCGTTGGGGGCGTCGACGCTCCCTCCGGCCGGGATCCCGGCGTTCAGGCACAGCAGATCGACCCGACCGAACCTCTCCTCGGCCATTCCAATCATCTTGACGTTGTCCGGCTCGGCGGCGACATTCACCTCGACGGCGAGTCCGTCAACCTCGTCGGCGACGGCCCGCGCCGCGTTTGCGTCGATATCGGCGACGATGATCGCCCTGGCCCCCTCGGCGTGGAACCTATGACAAAGCGCAGCTCCGATACCGCTTCCTCCGCCGGTCACAACGATGACGGCGTTCGATACCTCCATGTCGACAATCTACCCTTCGCCTCTCGACCGAGGAGTCCAGGTGATCAGTGTCCCGGCCAACGAGCTCGTCGACTACGTCGGTGAAGAGACAGGTATCTCGGACTGGCTCGAGATCGACCAGGACCGTATCAACGCCTTTGCCGAAGTAACCCTCGACGATCAGTTCATCCACACCGATCCGGAAGCGGCGGCAAAGACACCGCTCGGCTCGACCGTCGCCCATGGCTTTCTGACCCTCTCGTTGGTGTCGCGGCTGGCGGCCGACGGGATGGTCATGCCTGAGGGAACGGTGATGATGTTGAACTATGGGGTCGACCATGTGCGCTTCCTGGAACCGGTCAAGGTAGACAGCAGGATCAGGGGAAAGACACGCCTTGCCGACGTCAGGGAGAAGGGCCCGGGCCGCTGGCTGGCCACCAATGAGGTCACCGTCGAGATCGAAGGCGTCGACAAGCCGGCGATGGTCGCTGAGGTGCTGACCCTGTTCATCACCGAATGAGTCGTGAGTAGCACTGATCGGATTGTGTCCTCTGCTCCGCGGAGAGACCAGATCTAGTCGCTCTCCATTACGCGCTCCCAATCGTTGGCGAAGGTGGCGAAGCCGCCACCGGTGTGCCAGAAGACGACATCGGTGTCGGGGCCCAGGCCACCAGAGGCGATCTCATGACACAACCCGACGATGGCGTTGCCGGTGTACGCCGGGTCCCAGGTCAGGCCGGTGAGCCTGGTGGCTTCCACCTGCATGGCCAGCTCATCATCGGTGGTTGCCCCGGCTCGAGCGGTGTCGGGAGAGTGGCGAGTTCGATCCGAGGGCCCGGCATCCGGCGACGGTAGCCGGTACCACTCAGGGGACGGCCACGATCCGGTACAGCTCGCCTTCCTGGGTCGCGACCAGCACCTCGCCGTCGGCGTCGACGCCGAAGGTGGTGATGTTTCCGACGCGGCCGAGGTCCGTTTCCCAGTCGTACTCTGCGATGACTTCGCTTCCGTCGAACACCAGGGAACGGACCCATCCGACGCAGTAATCGCCGTAGAAGTAGTGGCCTTCCAGTGCCGGGAGCTTGCTGCCCCGGTACACAGGACCGCCGACGACGGCGCACGCCCGCTCGTGGGGGATGATGAACGTCGGCGCGACCAGACCTTCCTCTTGGCAATCCTCCGCCTCGAAGCAGGCATCCCCCTCGCGGATCGACCATCCGAAATTGGAACCGGCTGCATCGATGGCGACCACGTTGATTTCCTCATACTCGTATTGGCCGACATCGGCGATATAGACGAAGCCGCCGTCGAAGCTGAACCGCCACGGGTTCCTGAGCCCGTAGGCCCAGACCTCGTGCGCCGAGTCCTCGGTACCGACGAACGGGTTGTCCGGAGGGACGGCGTAGGGGACGCGGGCGTCGACGTCGAGCCGTACGATCGACCCGAGGAGGCTGGCGGTGTTCTGGCCATGGCCGTCGGGATCCCCGATCCTGCCACCATCGCCGAGGCTGATCCACAGGTAGCCGTCAGGGCCAAAAGCCATACCGCCGCCCTGGTGATAGATGTGCGGCTGTTCGACGGTGAGGATCGGTGTGGCCGATTCGGTGATGACCCCGTCTCCATCCACGGCGTAGGCAGCGATCTGGATATCGAACGACTCGTCGGTGTAGAGCACGAACAGCCGATCGCCTTCGGTATCGAAAGTGAGCCCGAGCAGGCCTTGCTCCGAGATCGTGCTGAACACGATGTTCCTGAGGTCCAAAAAGGGGACGATCGCGTCGCCATCGATGACCACGATCCGCCCGAGCCGTTCGGCGACGTACACCCGGTCGTCACCAGGACGGTTGGCCAGGGCGACCGGTTCCTCGAGGGCATCGGTGATGAGTTCCAGCCCGAGCTGCGGCACCTGGGTTGGCACAGCGGCCGTCGGCGCTTGCACCTCGATCGGTGCCGTGGTTCCCGGCCCGGCCGGCTCCAGGTTCGAGGGCGACGCGCTGCATGCCGCAGCGACGAGCGCGGCACCGACCAAGATCGCAGCAAGCCTCATCACTGCGACGCTAGAGGGGAATTCGTCATATATGGGAGACTGCGACGATGCCGTATCTCGAAGCGAACGAAGCGAAATTTCATTACCTGGAAAGCGGGGACGGCCCGGTAGCGTTGTTCGTCCACGGGTTCCCATTCGATGCGACGATGTGGAGCGAACAGCTCGACGGCCTGGCCGCGTTGCGGCGGTGCCTCGCTATCGACCTCAGGGGGTTCGGTCGCAGCGGCCGGTCGCCACGCCCGGTGCTCACCATGGAGGACCATGCGGCCGACCTGGAGGCATTCCTCGACAAGGGCTCGGTCGCTGCTGCCGTCGACCTCGTCGGCATGTCCATGGGCGGATACGTTGCGCTCGCCTTCGCCGAGCTGTACCCGGAGCGAATCCGATCCATCGCCCTCATCGACACGAAGTCGACCGCAGACTCCGAAGAGGCGATGGCCGGCAGGGACGCAACCGCGGCGCGGCTGGTCAGGGAAGGGAGGGCCGGGTTCGCCACCGATCTCACCGACTTGCTTGTCGCCGCCGAGGCCTCACCGTGGATCAGGGCCCGCGTTCGCACCATGATCGAATCCACTCCAACCGAGACCATGGTCGCCGCCCTCGAGGG
>JADFIY010000178.1 GCA_022566415.1 Acidobacteriota bacterium | reverse complement strand
GAGGTGTACGGCATGTTCGACATGGTGCAGAACGCGTACCCGGGGGCGAGCGAGATCGAAAACGCCGCCGTCGACGGTTGTTTGACCCGCTTCCACCCCTTCGTCGGACTCGCCTACGAGTACTCGGAGCTCGAGATCTCCTGGCTCGAGCCAACCGAGGAGTCGTGGGATGAAATCGACGATCGAGAGATCACCTGCATGGTGGTGGCCTTGGACGGCAGCAAGCTCACCGGCTCGATGCGAGGCTCGAGCCGTTAGGCAATCACGAGTCGAACGTCCGGATTATCTTGCTTGCGACTTGCGACTTGCGACTCACCTAGTCGTTCGTGAACCGCTGTTCCTGGAATGGATCGCCGTAGATGTGGTACCCATTCTGCTCCCAGTACCCGGGCTCGTCCTCGGCTAGGACCGTGAACCCCGCGACCCATTTGACCGACTTCCAGAAGTACAGGTGGGGGACCACGAGTCGCATCGGCCCGCCGTGCTCGGGTTCGAGCGGCTTCGCATCGAAGGTGTGGGCGAACATGCTGCCATCCCTCAAGAAGTCATCGAGCGGGAGATTGGCGGTGTAACCGCCCACGTCTCTGACCATGACGGCGCTGGCCGCGGGGTCGGGCTCGATCGCATCCCACACGGCTCGCACCGATACACCCTGCCACCGCGTGTCGAGCTTCGTCCACTTGGTCACGCAGTGGATGTCGGTGAACAGGTCAGAGGCATCAAGGGCCCTGAACTCCTCCCAGCCCCACTCCTTTTGTTCGGCGACCAGCCCGTCGACCGTGAAGGTCCAGAGAGCGGTGTCGACCGCAGGGACCGCACCCTCATGGAGGACCGGCCACCGCTCCGTGACGTACTGGCCCGGCGGGATGCGCGCAGAATCAACACCGGCGGCGACGTACTTCGCTCGGTTCCGATCGAAGAAGCCCATGCCGCCGATCGTACCGCCTGGAGGCTCCGCAAATTGGGAGCGATCTGGTCTCTGTCGGAGATCCTTGCGGAGCCGTGGCCCAAGCGGCTCGCCGCGAAGCGGCAAGAGCGGGAAAAATGGCGCTCCGCAAATTGGGAGCGATCTGCTTTCTGTTGGCGAGGCTATTGCGAAGCCGTGGCCCGAGCGGCCCGCCGCGAAGCGGCAAGAGCGGGAAAAATGGCGCTCCGCAAATTGGGAGCGATCTGCCTTTTGTTGGCGAGGCTATTGCGAAGCCGTGGCCCGAACGGGCCGTGGCCAAGAGCGGGAAAAATGGCGCTGCGCAAACCGGGATGCGATCCGCTCTCTGTCCCAAAGCCGAGCGGCGGCAAGAGCGGGAAAATGCTTCCCTTTCTGTTGAGACGACCAGTCACCGATTGGAGCGCGCCTACCCGTGCGAGCTACGAATAGCGTGGCCTGCGGTAGTTTGACCGCGATGCCTACCTCCTCCCCGACCCGAATGCGCGGCCCGCTCGCCGTGGTCTTCGTATCGGCGGCGCTGGTTGCAGCCTCGTGTACGCAGCAGGATGCGCCGCTCCCCAAACTGGGCGAGGTCGCCCAAACCATCCCGGGCGGCGGCGAGCCCGCCCCCGACTTCTCGGTGGTGACCTTTGACGGACCTACGTTCAGCCTCTCGAATCACCTGGCCGAGGATGGCCGCCCAGTTTTCCTGAACCTGTGGGCATCGTGGTGTGCTCCGTGTCGAGCCGAGATGCCGGACATCGATGAGGCCGCTACCAATCATCCCGAAGTGGCCTTTATCGGTGTCGCCGTAACCGACGTCGCAGACAAGTCTCGGGATTTCGCCGACGAGATCGGGGTTTCCTATCCGCTCGGATTCGACGAGAACGACGTGGTCGACGACGGCTACCGGCCCTTCGGCCTGCCGGCGACATACTTCATCTCGCCGGACGGGGTCATCGTCGAGCGCGTCTTCGGGCCGCTCACCGCCGATCAGATCGACGACAAGCTGGAGCTGCACTTCGGCTAACGGCCTTTCCACTCCGGTGGCCGCTTAGCGAGGAACGCCGCGATCCCCTCCGCTGCATCCTCGGTCGTGGCCACGGCGGTGAGCCCGTGATGCAGGTAATCGAGCGCTGTATCGAGATCCATGTCTTCAACGGCATAAAAGGCGCGCTTTCCCACCGCCATCACCGCCGGGCTATTGGCTGCGAGTTGCTGGACCAGCTCGTCCACGGCAGCGTCGAGCTCGGCAGCAGCGACGACGCGATTGACCAACCCCAGGCGCTGCGCCTCTGCTGCGTCGAAGCGGCGTCCGGTCAGCATCATTTCCAGCAAGGCTCGTCGTGGAACCAGCGGCTTGAGGACCGCGGTGATCATCATCGGCCACAGTCCGACGGTGATCTCCGGCGTGCCGAGCCGGGCATGGTCGGCGCAGATGGCGAGGTCAGACCCGGCCACCAGTCCAAGGCCTCCCCCATAGGCGTGCCCATTGACCCTCGCCACCACCGGCTTGGCGCAGCGGCGCATGGCGCGAAACAGGTCGGCGAGCGCACCCCGATCGCTGTGATCGGCAAGGGGTGCGTCGACAAAACCGCCCGACAGGTCACCCCCTGCCGAAAACACTTCGTCCCCAGCGCCGGTGATGACGATCACCCGCACTGCGTCGTCAGCACACGCCTCGTGTATCGCAGCCGCCATATCGGCCATGGCTGCGTTGGTCAGCGGGTTTCTGCGTTCAGGCTCGTCGATCGTGATCGTCGCCCGTCCACCAGATGCCTCGGAGCGGATCATTGGCGAGACCGTAGCCGACGCCGGGCCCTCATCGCCTCGCTACCGTGGAACCGTGCTCTGGATGCTGTTGGTCATCGCCGTCGCCATCGTCATCGGTTGGACCCGCGGCGGGCGCCTGGCAAATCTGAGCGAGATCCGCGTCCGGATCTGGTGGTTGCTCGCTGTCGGGTTCGGTCTCCAGACGGTGGCCATCTTCCTCCCGACCGACAGTCATGGGTTGGCGGTAGGCCTGATCCTCGCCTCGTACGCGCCTCTGCTGCTCTTCGTCTGGCTCAACCGAGCCATGGCCGGCATGTGGATCGCCGGCATCGGCATCCTGATGAACTTCAGTGTGATCGCGGTCAATGGGGGAATGCCGGTCCTGCTCGAGGCCATCCAGGTGGCGGGTGGCACTGGGATCCCCGACCTCAGCGCCCGCCACGTGGTGATGACCGAGGCAACCCGGCTGCCTTTCCTTGCCGATGTCATCCCCCTTCCCGCCAACGTGATCTCCATGGGAGATGTCTTCCTGGCCATCGGGATCGGTGTGTTTGTGGAGGATCGGATGCGCAGGCCCATCCCCCTGTTCGCACGCGGCATCCCGAGCACGCCGGGCTCCGCAGCGTCGCGATGAGTCGGCCGGTGCGAGACGCGGCCGCGACCGTCGGGACCGGACCTCTCGACGACGGCTCCGCGGTGGCGGTGAGCTCCCACCAGCTGGCCTCACAGGCTGCGATTGCCACGATGACCGCCGGAGGCAACGCGGTCGACGCCGCCGTCGCCGCCAACGCGGTCCTCGGTGTGGTCCTCCCCGACACCTGCGGACCGGGCGGCGACCTGTTTGCACTCATCCACACCCCGGGCGATCAGGTTCCGGCTGCATTGAACGCCTCGGGCAGGGCAGGCGCGGGGGCATCGGCGCAGCGACTACGGGACGCCGGTCACACCGTGGTACCGGTCCGTAGCCGGGACTCGATCACGGTTCCCGGGTGTGTAGACGGATGGGAGGCACTGGTCGGAAGGTTCGGTGCCCTTTCGTTGGCCGATGATCTCGCCACCGCCGTCGGCCTCGCCAGCGACGGTTTCCCGGTGTCGAACGAGCTGGCCGCCTCCCTGGCGCGTCTCGAGCCCACGATCGGCGGCCAACCCTCCGCCGCGCCGCTGTTCCCGGAGCAACGCCCGCCTCTTCCCGGGGACATCATGACCAGGCCACTGCTCGCCGAGACGCTGCGTGCAGTCGCATCGGGAGGCAGGGGTGCGTTTTACCAGGGACCGGTCGGGCGAGCGATCACCGATGTGACCGACGGGGTCATCACCGCTGAGGATTTGCTGCGCAACCAGTCACAGTGGATCGAGCCTCTCGGAACCGAAACCATGGGGCTCGCCGCGTGGACGATCCCCCCAAACAGTCAGGGGTGGCTCACACTGGCCACGCTGCGCATCTTCGAGTTGCTCGATCCGCCACGGGATCCGCTGGATCCCGCCTACCACCACGCGCTGATCGAGGCATACCGATCGGTTGCATGGGAACGGGCTGACATGACCAGCGACCCCGATACCGCTTCCCTCGACACGTCGTCGCTCCTCGACGAGACCCGCCTGGCCGATCGCGCCGAGCAGATCGACCTGGCTCTGACGCAACGGTGGCCAACGACGAAAGCTCTCTCCGGCGGAACCACCTATCTCGCTACTCGCGACCGCACAGGCATGGCGGTGTCGCTGATACAGTCCAATTTCCGTGGCATCGGGACCGGCCTGTCGGCGGGCGCAACCGGGGTATGGCTCCAAGACCGCGGCGAGGGGTTCAACCTCCGTCCAGGCCACCCCAACGAACTGACCCCTGGACGGAGGCCGTTGCACACGCTCTCCCCCACCCTGTGGACACGCGATGGGGGTGCGGCCCTTGTCCTTGGCACGCGCGGCGGTGATCAGCAACCGCAGTTCCTCGCTCAGGTCGCTGCCCACCACCGCTGGGCCGGCTTGTGTCCCGAGGATTCCCAGCTGCAGCCGCGCTGGTCGATCAACGACATCACCCACCCCGAGCCAACCGTGTTCCTCGAAGGCCGATTCGCTCCCGGCACAGTCTCCGGGTTGACCGAGCGCGGACACAACGTGGCCGAGGTCGGTCAATGGGAGGTCGGATGGGGCCCGGTGTCTGTCATCAGCATGGATCCCGACCTCCGCGGCGGCGCCGACCCCCGGGTCTCGACGTCTGCAGCCCTGTGGGCTCAGTAGCCGGTACCGAAGCGAGGCTGAACCGGCACGTCGGAGTTGCACAAAGCCCCCCTCCCCGCCTCCGGCGGTACTCCCCCAAGAGGGGGAGAAACAGGGGGAGAAACAAGAACGGTCTGTTTCCTCCCCTCTTGGGGGAGGTGGCAGC
>JADFIY010000177.1 GCA_022566415.1 Acidobacteriota bacterium | reverse complement strand
CGGGTTCCCGGAAACAGTCGGATTCGCCGTTTCGGAGATGTTCGTTACCGCCAACCTGGCATTCTCACTGAACGCGATGCTCACCGGCTCGGCCATCACCCTGCTGCGCGACCACGGATCCGACGACCTGCGCGACCTTTACCTCGAGAAGCTCGTCACCGCCCAGTGGACCGGGACCATGGTCCTCACCGAGCCGCAGGCGGGCTCCGACCTTGGTGCGGTACGCAGCCGCGCGACGTTGAACGACGACGGCTCATACCGCTTGAACGGGTCCAAGATCTTCATCACCTGGGGCGACCACGACCTCGCCGACAACATCATCCACCTGGTGCTCGCCCGACTCCCAGACGCCCCACCGGGGACCAAGGGCATCTCGCTCTTGCTGGTACCGAAGTTCCTTCTCGATGACAGCGGCGGCGTCGGCGAGAGGAACTCGATCCAGACCGTTTCGATCGAGCACAAGCTCGGGATCCACGGCAGCCCAACCTGCGTCCTCTCCTTCGAGGATGCCACCGGATACCTGATTGGTGAACCGCACCAGGGCATGCGCTACATGTTTTCCATGATGAACCAGGCTCGTCGCGAGGTCGGGCTGGAGGGGCTCGGCATCGCCGAGCGCTCGTATCAGCTTGCGCTGTCGTATGCCCAGGAGCGGCACCAGGGCAGGGCGGTGGGTACAGCGAAGACCGAGACTTCTCCCATCGTCGACCATCCCGACGTCCGCAGGATGCTGATGACGATGAAGGCCTACATCGAGGCGGGCCGGGCCCTGCTGTACGACACGGCTGCGGCTGCCGAACACTCCCACCGCCACCCCGACGAGGCGGCAAGGGAAGACGCCGCGGGCCGGGTTGCACTGCTCACTCCCGTTGCCAAGGCCTGGTGCACCGACGTCGGGGTTGCCATGACCTCGGTCGGGATCCAGGTCCACGGTGGTATGGGCTTCATCGAGGAGACCGGAGCGGCACAGCACTACCGCGACTCCAGGATCACACCGATCTACGAAGGCACGAATGGGATCCAGGCGGTGGACCTGGTGCTCCGCAAACTCCCGATGGGTGACGGCACCGTGATCGGCTCCTACCTCGATGAGATCGCGGCGCTGGACTCCGAGTTGGCTGCGGGTTCCGACGAACGCCTGGTTGCGATCAGGGATCAACTCTCCGAGTCTCTCGACCATCTGCGCCAAGCCACGTCGTGGCTTCTCGATCGAGACGATCCGAACGACGTGCTCGGCGGTGCCACCCCCTACCTCGATCTCTTCGGCACCGTGGCCGGCGGCTACTACCTGGCACGGCTCGCCCTTGCCGCGTTGGCAAGCAGAGCCGACTCGTGGCTCGATGCCAAGGTCGATACTGCCGGCTTCTACGCCACCAACATCCTTCCCCGATCAGCCGGGTTGCTTGCGGCGGCGACGTCCGGGGCGACAACCCTGTTTGCGATCGACACGGCAGACATGGACGCACGGTGACTTCGACGAACGATGAGCGCGGCGCCGCCTTCTTCGACCTCGACCGAACGATCATCAGCGGTTCGTCGGTGTTCTCCCTCGGATGGGCGGCCTACCGGGCCGGACTGCTCGCTAATCGGGACCTGGTGAAGGACGCGCTGAGCACGCTGGCTTTCGTCTTTGCCGGCGCTTCCGACGAGAAGACCGAAGCGGTCAAAAACAGGGTGCTTGGAGCGATCGCCGGCGTTTCCGTCGCCGAGCTGGAGAAGCTCGGCGATCAGATCATTCCCTCACTCGAAGACGACGTGCGACGCGAGGCAACAGGCCTGATCGACCTGCATCATGCAGCCGGTCGCGATACCTACATCGTGTCGGCGTCGCCGGTTGAGATCGTCGACGCCTTCGCCAAAGCCATCGGGATGACCGGCGGCATCGGCACCGTTGCCGAAATCGAAGACGGGATCTACACCGGTGAGCTCGCCGAGCCGTTCTGTTATGGCGAAGGAAAGGCCGACGCGGTGCGCCGGCTCGCCAAGGAGATGGGCTACGACCTCCAGCTGTCCTATGCCTATACCGATTCGGCCAGCGACCTCCCCATGCTGGAGGCCGTCGGTCATCCCGTTGCCGTCAACCCCGATCGCGCCCTCGAGGCCATCGCCGGGCACCGTGGCTGGCCGATCGTCGAGTTCAGTAGAACCAGGAAGAAGGTCATCAAGCGCACGACCGCAGCCGCGGGAGCAGCGACGCTCGCCGGACTTGCCTACGCGGTAGGAAGAAGCGTGGGAAAACGCGCCGTCCGCAACCGAGGCCTCATCGAACGGTTTGGGAGAGCTGGTAACGATCGGTGACCACTCGTCTTGACAGAAGTAGAGCCATTTTTCCGCTCCTGCCGCTTCGCGCCTATCAGTGACCGGCCGCCTCGAAAGAACTGAAACCCTCTGCGTCCCGCTCTTGGCTAGGCCACCGTGACCTTACGGCCCCTCCCATAACCGCCGGCGGTGTAGTTACCGATGTCGACAAAGACAGCGATCAGGACGAAGACCCAACCCCAGGTGATCGTGCCATCTCCCACCCAATAGGAAACGACGTACACGAGCGTGGTGAAGGGAAGAAAGATCAGCCCGAGCAACGGGAGGATGAAGCCATTGAACGCATCGCTCACCCTGTCGGTGAAGACCCACAGGAACACGATCGTCACCCGTGGGACGAGCGATCCGGCGACGGCAAGCAACAAACATCCACACGGCATGAGACAGTCTCCCCTCTGTTCCGGCGACTACCCTAACGGACCCGCCACCGCGCAGCCTGCCGGATCCTGGTCTAAGCGCCACACACCGGTAGCTTTCTCAAAGGGCCAAGAGCTTCCACTACCTCACACATGACGCACGACCTCACCACCAACACAACCTTCGCCGAACTCGGCATCGCCGATGACCTCATTGCCGTCCTCGCCGCTCACGGCGTCGAGGACCCGTTCCCGATCCAGGCGCTGACGATCCCCGATGGGCTCGCCGGATCCGACGTCATGGGCAAGGCAAAAACCGGATCGGGCAAGACGCTTGCCTTCGGCCTGCCCATCGTCGAGGACCTGACCAAGGCGAAACCGCTCCACCCCAAGGCGCTCATCCTCGTTCCCACGAGGGAATTGGCCAGACAGGTGACCAAGGATCTGCGACCGCTCGTCGCCAAGCGCGGCTTCGATCTGGTCACCGTCTACGGCGGAGCCTCGATGTCGGACCAGATAGATGCCCTGGAGGCGGGCGTGGAATTGCTCATCGCCACGCCGGGTCGGCTGATCGACCTCATGGAGCGGGGCAAGGCCCGCCTGGCCGACGTGACGGTGGTGTGCATCGACGAAGCCGACCAGATGGCCGACATGGGGTTTCTCCCCCAGGTGCGAAAGATCATGGACACGGTCCCGGAGGACCATCAGACCTACATGTTCTCCGCGACACTCGACTCGCAGGTGCAGACGCTGGTGGATCGCTATCTGACCAACCCGATCAACCACGAAGTCGAGTCTGCTACCGAGATGGTCGAGACGCTGTCGCACCGGTTCCTGAAGGTCCACCACCTCGACAAGGCCAAGATGACTGCGGCGTTGGCCCGTTCGGCGGATCGCACCCTGGTGTTCACCAGGACCAAGTGGGCAGCGGACGACGTCACCAAAAAGCTGAAACAACTCGGCGTTGACGCCGCCGCCATCCACGGTGATCTGCCCCAGCGCCACCGGGAAAGATCCCTGGCCCGTTTCCGAGAAGGCAAGGCCTCGGTGCTGGTCGCAACCAACGTGGCCGCCCGGGGTTTGCACATCCAAGGCGTCGACATCGTCGTCCACTACGACCCGCCAGACGACCCGAAGACCTACCTGCATCGGTCCGGACGCACCGCTCGGGCCGGCGAAGAGGGGCTGGTGGTCACCCTCGTCGAGTGGGATCAGGTCAACGAGGTGCTCGGCATCCAGCGCAGGGCCGGGCTCAACGTGCCGATTATCAAGATGTTCTCCAACGACGAGCGGGTCGCCGACCTGGCGTCGTGGGAGCCGCCGCCGGAGCTCGCCCCATTCAAACCAGGGTCATCCAAGAAGCGGCGTCGCCGCCGCTTCTGAAAACCCGTTCACATGGACACCAGGCTCCCCGCCCCTTCGTTGGTAGTGCTCGTAGGTCCGAGCGCGTCGGGGAAGACGGCATGGGCCGTAGAGCAATTTGCCGGCAACGAAATCGTCTCGTCAGACGCCTTGCGCGCCATGGTCGGAACCGGGACCGAGGACCAGGAAGCCGGCACCGCCGCGTTCGATCTTCTGGAGACGATCGTGAAGACAAGGCTCCAACGCGAGCTGACCACGGTGATCGACACGCTCGGCCTCGATGACAAACGCCGGCAGAGCTGGATCGAACGCGTGCACGAGGTCGGGATTCCCGTCTACGCGATCCTGTTCGACACACCGGGAGAAGAATGTGAGCGGCGCAACGCCGAACGAGACCGGCCGATCCCAAAGAGCTTCTGCGGAAACAGATCTCGCGGCACCGGACGGTCCAGAAGGCGATCGCCGCTGAGGGCTTCGACGGCGTGCTCACCGAACAACCCGTCGCTGTGGTTCCTGCCCACTTCATCCAGCAGGGTGAGGTCGAGACGACGTCGCCCGGGATCGGTCACACCTTCGGGCTGATCCTGAGCAGGTTTGATTGGGGGGGCGAGCGTGAGGAGAGAGCCGACCACCTCGGAGCGATCGCCCAACGTGCCGAGGCCGCCGGGTTCCGCGATCTGTGGGTGATGGACCACTTCCGGCAGATCCCGCAGATCGGCAGGGCATGGGAGGACATGCCCGAGAGCTACACGACCCTGGCATACATCGCCGGCATCACCAGCACCATCAGGCTGGGAGCACTCGTGGCTGGGGTCACCTATCGCAACCCGGCACACCTGGGCAAGATCATCGCCACTCTTGACCTTCTCTCCGGAGGACGGGCCAACTGCGGTATCGGCGCCGCCTGGGATGAGGCAGAGCACCTCGCATATGGATGGGATTTTCCGCCAACCAGCTATCGCTACGACCTCCTCGAGGACACACTGCAAATGCTCCCTTTGCTGTGGGGCAAGGGGTCTCCGAGCTTCGAGGGAAAGGTCCTCAAAGCGGAGGA
>JADFIY010000176.1 GCA_022566415.1 Acidobacteriota bacterium | reverse complement strand
CGGGCAGGGCATCCGGGTTGAGGAGCGTGGTGATCTCTTGGGTCGCTGTCGCCATGATCTCAAAACAATCCACCCGGCAACCGCTGATCACCACGTCACCAGTCATCCCCGCGTCGCGCACCACGGCGACACCCGGAGCCACCACATCAGAGGTCTGGAAATCCAGATTCAACGGCACCCGTCCCCTGGCCAGGTCGAGCACCTCCTGGAGCGAAGGGACCCGTTCGCCTGCGAACTCGGGACCCCTCCAGACGCCGGCGTCGAGGCGTTGTATCTCCTCCCAGGTGTGATCAGTCACAAGGCCCCTGCCCGTCGTCGTGTGCTCGAGCCGCGCATAGTGTATGAGGATCGGCACGCCATCTTTCGTCAATCGGACATCGATCTCAACCATATCCACGCCGATATCGATCGCTCTTTCGACGGCCAGCCGGGTGTTCTCAGGCGCCTGGCCGCTGTCGCCACGGTGGGCAACGACGTGCGGCCAGCGACGTGGTTCGTAGGCCACGCGGTCAAGCGCGCCCGGAGAGCGGAACGGGACGGATCATGGGACGCTAAGGGGGCTAGCGGATGGATGACCAGTCGTCTCGACAGAGGTGGTGCGACTTTTTCCGCTCTTGGCTACGGCCCGCTCGGCCCACGGGCTCCGCAAATAGCCTCGTCGACAGAGATCTGACCGCGCCCGATTTGGGGAGCCTCTAGAAGCCCTCAGGCCCAGAGAAGCGATAGTTCGGTCTCCGGATCGAAGAACTGGGCCCTGCTCGTGTTGAAGACGAGGCTGATGGTGTCCCCGACCGCGACTTCCTTGGTCTTGTCGACCAGCACCCGCATGTCGACACCGTTGATGCTGATCCCCACTAGGTCCTCCCTGCCCAGTGGCTCGACGACTACGGCCTCCCCGTTGAGGGTGAGACCTTCCGCAGGCGGCGTCGCGTCGCCGACTACGTTAATGTCCTCTGGCCGCACCCCCATGATGACCTTGCCGTCTGCGGCTGCCGCTTTCTCTCCCCGATCTTGGGGGAGGACGAGATCGATCGCCTCGCTCTTGGCCCGAAAGTCGCCGTTGTCGCGCACGATGTCGACGTCGAAGAAGTTCATCGGAGGGTTGCCGACGAAGGCGGCGACGAACAGCGTCTTGGGGCGGTCATAGAGAGCTTCGGGGACGTCGTATGCCTGGAGGACACCTTTCGACATCACCGCGATCCTGTCGGCCATGGTCATTGCCTCCACCTGGTCGTGGGTGACGTAGATGGAGGTGATCCCCAGATCCTCCTGGAGTCGTTTGATCTCCCCGCGCATGGTGAGTCGGAGACGGGCGTCGAGGTTCGACAGCGGCTCGTCGAAGAGCAGGAGGTCCGGCTGCTTCACCAAGGCGCGCCCAAGAGCCACCCGCTGTTGCTGCCCGCCCGATAGCTGAGCGATCTTGCGATCCAGCAGATCGCCGATGCCCATCATGTCGGCCACCGCCTGGACCCTTTCCTTGATCTCACCCTTGCCCAGCTTCTGCAATCTGAGCGGGTAGCTGATGTTGCCGAACACCGACATATGGGGGTAGAGGGCGTAGCTCTGAAACACCATGCCGATGCCACGATCCTTGGGGGCTACCTCGTTGACGACGTGGCCGTCGAATGAGATGGTCCCTCCGGTGGGCTTGTAGATCCCAGCGACCATCAGCAAGGTTGTCGTCTTCCCGCACCCGGAAGGACCGAGAAACGCCACAAGCTCACCGTCGGTAATATCGAGCGTGATCCGATCCGCACCGATCACGTCATCCCACGACTTGCTCAGGTTGTCGAGTTCGACCCTCATCTCAGTGCCCCTTCGTGGTGAGACATCATGTACCTTTCGTGCCTCCGGCGTAGATATTCAGCAGCAACTCCTGGGTGAAGATGAAGAAGATAATCAATGGGATCATCTGGAACAACCCGACGGCCGCCACCAGATTCCAATTCACCGGCGCGGTATCGCTGATGAGCTGGTTGAGAAACACCGGCATGTTGGCGACCTTGGTGCCGATGGTGAAGGTGAACGGCACCAGGTAGGCGTTCCAGCCCACGATGAAGGTGAACAGGGAGAGGGCGGCGATTCCGGGACGCACCTGGGGCAGCATGATCTGCCACCACACCCGGAACCGGGACGCCCCGTCGATCAGCGCAGCCCGTTCCATGTCCCAGGAGAGGTTGTCGAAGAAACCTTTCATCAGCCAGATACCGAGCGGGAGCTCGAGAGCGACCATCACCAGCGCCACCCCGCCCACCGAGTTGAAGCCGATGAAGCCCCCGATGATCGGGATATCTCCCAGGAACCGCAGCACGAAGAATATGGCGATGAGCAGCATCTCGGCCTTGAAGGCGTGAAGTACCAGCGTCATCGTCAGAAAGCCCCTACGGCCGGGGAACTTCATACGCGACAGCGCATACCCACCGGAGGTCGAAGCGATGCCGACACCAATCACCATCGCTACCGCGATGAGCAGCGAGTTCAGCATCGCACTCCAAATTGCGCCGTCGAAGACAAAGTCCCAGTTGGAAAGCGTCAGGCCGCCGATGCCCCCTTCGGCGTTTATTGGCAAGAGGCCTCTGGTGCGAGTCGACACAGTGGCGATGACCAACCAGGCGTAGCCGACGACAATGGGAACGATCGACAGGATGAGGAAGCCATACGCAAAATAGCGACCCGTCTTCTGGCGGCCCTTGGGGAGAGGGCCGGCGGCAGGGCGCGGTGGTGCAGTCTCAACGGTGGTCATGGCTCACAGGTTCTCGATTCTGGGCTCTTCGACCAGCTCGTTGAACTTGAACAACTTCACGTACACCACGGCGAGCACCAGCGCAATCGTGACCAGCACGATCGCCCATGTCGCGCCGTAGCCCCATTGACTGTTCCCGAAATAGCTGGCGAAGGCGCGTTTGTACGACGTCAGCGCCCACACCTCGGTGGTGAACAAGCCGGGGCCGCCCTCGGTCAGCAGCAGGATGTACTCGAACGAGGTGAGCAGCGACAGCGTCTGATACGTCGCGATGAAGAGCAGCGGCCACTTGATCATGGGGAGTTTGATATCGCGGATGATCCTCCACGTGCCGGCCCCGTCGACCTTGGCCGCCGTCAGAAGGTCCTTGGGGATCGACTCCAGGGCCGAAGTGAAGATGATCATCCCGAAAGAGGCGCCGATGAACCCATTGGTGAGGATCACAAACGTCCACGGACTACCCCCCAGATAGAGGTTTCCCCCCGATCCCCCGAGAAACTCGGGGACGATCTGGTTGTAGATGCCGAACGGGTCCGCTGAGCCGATGCGCTTCCACATCAGGATGTACACCACAGACGGTGTCAGACGGGGAAGCAGCCACACCAGCCGGAAGAAGAACCCTGCGCGCCGCGGGATGCTGGTCGTCACCAGCGCCAGCACCAGAGCCAGACCGAGGTTGAAGAAGATCAGCGTGGTCAAGACGTAGAAGAGTGTGTTGCGCGCGATCTTGGGGAAGAAAGGGTCGGTGAAGAGCCGCTCGTAGTTGTCGAGTCCGATGAAGTTCCACGCCTGGCTGAAGTTGGCACTGGAGAGGTTGGTCAAGCTGAGGATGAGAAGCAGGATGCCGGGAGCGACGAAGAACGTGAGCACCAGCGCCGCGGCCGGCGCCATGAAGCCGTAGGCGGACGCCGTGGAGCGCGCCCGCCGGCCCCGGGAGCTGCGCTGCTTTCCCGGTGCGCCGACCGCGACCCTGGCTAGGGCCTCGGCTTCTTCCTCGACCTGCTTCGTCACCGGGACGTCACCTTTCTAGCGAGGGAACGAGTGGGGGAGGGACGAGGCCCTCCCCCACTTCCAACTGTCGATGGCGCTAGATCACCTTTCCAAGATGATCACGTTGTCGCCGAGCTCGTTCTGGAGCTGGTCGATGACGATCTGGACCGCTTCAGCCGGGGTCGCTGCGCCGGACTCAACAGCGGACAGCCCGAGGAAATACCCCTCAGACCAGGCACTGTAGAACGGGCTGTTGGGCAGGAAGGTGGTGAACTCAAGCAGCGGAGCCACCTGACTCAGGAACACCGCACTCGTGTACGGCTCGAAGGTCGCCTGCGATTCCAGGATCCCCAGGTGGCCACTCGCCACCGCATACTCGGTGTTCAGTACGGTGGTCGTCGCCTTCGAAATGACCATGAGGGCCAGATCAGGGTTCTCCGAACCCGAGCTCACCATGTAGAGGAGCGGATGGGTCAGGGTGATCGGTACGTTGATTCCCGCAGCAAGAGCCGGGATCGGACCGAAACCGGTGGTTTCGAAGAGATACTCTTCACCACCTTCCGCAACGTAGTTCGCAGCCCAGTCCGCCCATTGCCAGGAACCGCCGAACCAGAACAGAACGTCTCCCGAGGCAACACCGGAATTCCAGTTCGTCCAGTCACCGTCGAGACGGGTGTCGACCAGGATGTCACGAGAAACCGCGTCGCCCATGAGCGCGTACACCTGCTCCGCGGCCGCGGTGTCATAGATCAGGGCACCGCTGGGATCCAACAGCTCGCCGCCCGCCGCATAGTAGTAATACAGGAAGTCGGGGCCGTTGGTGGGTCGATGCCACCAACCGTTACCCGGTTGGACAACACCGGCCACCACCGCGGCCTCTGCGGTGTCGAACATGTCCTCCCAGGTGAAAGCGCCACTGGCGAGGTCAGCCGGCAGAGCGTCGACCTCGGCCTGGCTCCAGCCAAGCTCGAGAAGGAGGTCCTTGCGATAGTACATCGGCCGTGCCTCAGCATCCTGGGGGATGCCGTAACGCTTGCCGTCGAGCTCGGTAGAAAGCCACAACGACGGGATCACGTCAGCGAACTCCGGAAAGTCATCGATCTGGTCGGTCAAGTCGATGATGATGCCCGACGTAGCCCAGGTGCCGATGTCCTCATGGCCGGACACAATGATGTCGGGCGCTTCGCCAGCCTGTGACGCCAGCTCGAACTCGGTCCTGTAGTCGCCCCAGTCGGCGTTGTCCTGGATGATCCTGAGCTCGACGCGACGATCATCGCCATCAGCGGCGAGCTGAGCGTTGGCGTCGACGACGCCCTTCAACAGGTTGTTACAGCGCCCTTCCTCTACGGGTGGGGCCGCCTTGCATCGGGCC
>JADFIY010000175.1 GCA_022566415.1 Acidobacteriota bacterium | reverse complement strand
GTTATCTCGCGGAGCAGTAAGAAGACGCTGAGGTATACGGCGATCTGTAGGACGTGCACGACTGTCGCGGACGGCAGTACGCTGATTGTTACAAAACTTGACTGTTCGACGGCCTGCGAGAGGATTCGGTGAATCTCGGCTCGGTGAGGCGAGAGCAGGTCGACGACTGCAATTGGCAGGGGAATAATCGGGAGTAGGGCATAAGCTGGAAGAAGCGCCACCGCGAATCGCTGCCACCCCGAGATCTGCGGTGCTCGTCCGCGTCGGAAGAGAACGGTCCAAGACACCGTCGCGACGAGACCGAGGGCCAGCATGCTGGTATTCCATTCAGCGGCTGTTGTGCCGGCGAAATTCAGCGCGGTCCAAGCGTAGACCACCCCGAGAGCGGCGAGGACCGCCGCCACATACAGCTCGGCGAACCCCTCCGCACCCGCCGAGTCAGCTACCGGCGCCGCGGCCGGCCGGCGACTCAACCCGTCTATACGACTGTCGAGGCCGCCGACGCCGAAGGCCAACACTGTCGCAGCGATAGGACCCGATACGACCAACAGCCACAACGCCACCTGAAGCCATCTCACCTGCGCGAGGGGTCCAAACCAGCGGCGGCTACCGGCGACCGATGTCCGCTGAAGAAGCCCGGTGATACGATCAGCGACCATCGAGCCCCCAAGAACGGTCCGGATTTGAGCGGTCTGGACTGCGGCATCGGCGACTCGCTTCCGCTCGGTATTGGCGTCGCAGCGCCTCGACGCGGGCGTCCTCGGCGCTCCAATACACATCGTCGAAGAAACTCAACACCCGACCTACCAGCTCCCGGGAAGGCAACATGCCCCCGGTGCTGACCAAACCGTCGAGTAGTTCGACCCACTCCTCCCACCCAGCCTTGATCCGACGATCCAACTCCCCGTCAGCGATCAACCGCGGCGCGTAGTCGGTAGACCAGTCCGACGCTGCTAGGTCGTCACCGGAGTCGTCTGGACCGTTCGCATGAAATGGGGCCGCCACGGTTTCTCCTCCCTCATCGCAGAAATGAGACCGAAGCGTCGCGGGGCAGCATGTCAAATGAGTTACAGATCGATGACAGATCGATGACAAGCAAGAAACTTCGAATCTGACAGCGATCTGTCATCCGTTCGTAACCCTCGCGGCGCACCATGCCGGGATGAGCCAACTCGACCAGCTGCTTACACCCCAAGACCTCGCCAACTACCTAGATGTGCCGCTCAACACGCTCTACCGGTGGCGGCACTGAGGACGGGGACCAGCCGCCTTTCGTGTGGGTAAGCACATCCGCTATCGCCGAAACGACGTCGAGCAGTGGATACAGCTACAGCTTCAAGCCTCACAATTGGGTCGAGGCTGAGGACGCTCCCGTGCTCTTTCCGTAGGACCAGTTGGCGACTGTCGGTCGGACCGGCGCCGCCGCCAGCATTTGACATCTGAACTACAATGGTGTAAGTAGTCCACCTCGATCGAGGCGGAACTGATGGCAATCTCAAAGCGGCCAGATCGCCCGAATCCGTGGCGGGCGCGCTACTACCCACCGGGTGGCGAGGAGCGATCGAAGTCGTTCCGCCGCAAGGTCGATGCTGAGCGGTGGTTGGCTACACAGGAGGCTGATCAGCTACGGGGTGAGTGGACGGACCCCCGCCTCGCTCGAACCACTTTCGGTGAATGGGCCCCGACGTAGACGGCGGCCCGCGTTCATCTGGCACCCTCGACGCGAGCTACCGCGGAATCCCTGATGCGCAACCACGTGCTGCCCTATTTTGAGGCCCGCCCGGTTGGTTCAGTGACACGCACCAATGTTCAGGCGTTCGTATCTCAACTGCAGTCCTCGGGGCTGGCGGCATCGACGGTCCGCCAGTGCTATCTCCTGGTCGCAGGAGTGTTCTCGTCGGCAGTGGAGTCGGATCTGATCGCCCGTTCCCCGTGCCGGGGGATTCATCTCCCCAAGGCCGATCACCAAGAGATGCGCTTCCTGAATCAGAGCGAGATCTCAGCGCTGATCGACGCTGTCGATGCTCCGTACTCGGCGCTCGTGGCAACGGCGGCATACACGGGTGCGCGGTTCGGTGAGCTGGCTGGGCTACAGGTATCCGGGTTGGATCTGCTGCGGAGCTCGCTCACCGTTACCCAGCAACTGTCCGAGGTCAACGGCCAGATCAGCATCCGGCCTCCGAAGACGCAGGCGTCTCGGCGCCAGATCGCACTCCCCCGCCGACTCGGCGACACGCTCGCCAGACACCTGGCTGCGTATCCGCCCGTTGATGGGTTTGTGTTCACGTCGGCCGAGGGTGGGCTGCTGCGGAGAAGCAACTTCCGGCGACGCGTCTTCCTGCCTGCGGTGCAGGACTCGGTGAGTGAGCCGATGCGGTTTCACGACTTGCGCCACTCTCATGTCGCCGCACTGATCGCCCAAGGTGAGCATCCCAAGGTCATTCAAACTCGGCTCGGACATTCCTCGATCAAGGTGACCCTGGACCGCTACGGCCACCTTTTTGATGGTCTTGATGAGGCGGCTGCGGCGCGCCTCGATGAGTCGTTGGCGGGTTCTCTGCCGGCCCAGGACCGGCCCAAGCCGAATGAGACGGTCGTTGAGCTCCATCCTAGAAGCACCGAAAACCCCTAGTGTGTAAAGGGTTTCGGGTGGTGGAGCTGAGGGGATTCGAACCCCTGACCCCTTGACTGCCAGTCAAGTGCTCTGCCGGACTGAGCTACAGCCCCATGCGGGGAGCGATTGTATCAGGGCCCCGCCGCTGCCGACGCTTCGGAAATAGCGACGCGGGGGGCGTTGGCCCACAGCCGCTCCAGGTCGTACATGGCCCGTGTCTCCTCGTCGAACAGATGAACGACGAAGTGACCGAAGTCAAGGAGAACCCACTTGCCGTACTCGACACCCTCGCGTCGTAACGGGCGCTCCCCGATCGTCTTGAGTTGCCGCTCGATCCCGTCGACGAGGCTGCGCAGATGGGGACGAGACGTGCCGGTTGTGATCACAAACAAGTCGGTAACGACCAGGAGCTCGGAGACATCGAGGATGGCGGGGTGTTCACCCTTCTGGTCAATGATGGCTGCCACCGCCTCTCTTGCGGCTTTGACAGCTTCTTCGGTGGCGGGGATACGGGCTCCTCGTCGGTCAGATACCAACCCGATACTAGAACGCAACCGCTGCCTCAGCGACCGTACAGATCGTTGTCGACGACGTATCGCCACACGGCGTCGCTGACCAGGAACCGCACGGAGTTGCCTGCCCGCACTCGCTCCCGCACCAACGTGCCTGAGATGTCGAGCAGCGGCATGTCGAGCCAGGTGAACTCCGCGTCCACAGCGCGCTCGACCACCGAGCGATCCACCCCCGGCCGCGGGGCTACCGCGATCCTCGCCCGCTTTACAACGTCGGCACCGTGATGCCAGGTCCCGAGGCCGGCGGCGGCGTCGGCTCCGAGGATGAGGATGATGTCTTCGTCCCCATAGCTTTCGAGGGTCTCGATGGTGTACGTCCAGCCTTCGCGACGCACCTCCCGATCGTCGGCTTCGAAATAGTCGACGCCGTCGACGGCAAGCCGGGTCATCTCCCACCGGTGCCTCGCCTCGGTGACCCCTTGGGACGCCTTCTGCCATGGGGAACCAGCCGGAATCCACGTCACGACGTCAACGCCCAACTGGTAATGGGCGCACTCCGCCGCCACCAGATGCGCCACGTGTGGTGGGTCGAACGTTCCGCCCATGATCGCCCGCATTGAGGCCAGGATACGCAGACAGTGCTGAGCCGAGCCACAATCCCGGGCCGGGATCGCCCCGGCAGGCCAGTAACGGCTCGGGATCGACATAGACGTCCCCGATGCGAACCGAGAAGTGGAGAGAGGGATGGCCACCGTGATGCCCGGTGACGGCGATCACCTGACCGCGACCGACGGTGGCCCCCTGGCTGGTCAGGATCCGGGTGAGAAACGAGTACGAGGTTCTGACACCTCCATGGTCGATCGTCACCGTCCGGTTGCCGACCACCACACCAGTGAAGGTCACAACTCCGGAGTCTGCGACACGAACTGCAGTGCCGCTTGGGACACCAAAGTCGATACCCCAATGCCCTGCGTAGCGCCCGATCGGGGCGAATGGCTCGATGATCGGTCCGCCGACCGGGCGTTCGAGCCCGGCGCAGGTGGGGTTGCCAGTAACGATCGCAAAAACGAGAACGAGGTACAGCATTCGTTCATCGACCGTACCGGCTGGAGAATCGTCAAGGAAGACCTACGTGTTAGTGGGGGCCTCGACGCCCAGCATGGCGACAACGGCAGCTCGCAGGTCCGAAGCCGCGTAGGGCTTGGGAAGGACCTCGGCACCCCTGGAGTGGGCCCGAACCGAAATCTCGCTGCCCTCCCAACCGGTCGAGACGAGCACAGGAACCCGCGAGGTGGATTCGTTGGACCGAAGCTCGTCGAGAACGGTCCAGCCGTCGATGTCCGGGAGGCCGAGGTCGAGCATGATCAAGTCTGGCGGATCGGTCGTTGCCGCATCGATCCCGGTGCGGCCCTTGGTTGCGCCTTCGACGATGACGTTCTGCCCGCGGAGGCTTATCTCGATAAAGCGGCGAAGGACGGGGGAGTCCTCGATTACCAGGATCCTTGGCATGTCATGGACCTCTTGCTCGGCGATGGTGTCACCCCCTCCATCGGCTGCCCGAGCCGATTGGTTGATCCAAACTGGTCGATCGACCTACTCGACCTACTCGACGCCCGGCGCCGGTGGGGAGGGCAACCCGCTCGACGAATCGCTCGAGCTGGGCGAGGGTCCTCACCTCTTCCACCTCATCGCACATGTCGGCGTACGCGGCCATCACCGAATCTCCGGTATTCCAGTACCGCTGCCGCTCCGGGTTGAGCCAGAGCACCAACCTCGCAGGACCGGCAATCGCGGAACTGGAAAATTGGGATCTCGGAACTGAGAACTGGAAACGGCCGCCGGCCTCAGACCCCCAGTCAACTGGGAACTCGGGAACTTGGAACTGGTAGCTCGGAAACTCCGGTAGCCCCCCTCTCCGTCTTCGGCGGTACTCCCCCAAACGTGAACAGTCGCGCTGGGCTGCGACGCGGCAATAGCGGCGCGTTGTTGCCTCCCCCTCAGGCGGGAGGTGCCGAGCTGTAGGCGAGGCGGA
>JADFIY010000024.1 GCA_022566415.1 Acidobacteriota bacterium | reverse complement strand
TCGCGCTGGCCATCGTGATCTTCGGCGGCTGGCACCCGGTGCGAGTCGCACTCGGGTGCTACCTGTTCGGCGTCCTCCAGGTCGTCGCGTTGCAGCTGCAGAACGTCGATTTCTTGAACACCAACTTTCCCGGTTTGTCCCAGATACTTCCCATCGCACCGTTCCCGCTGATGATCGTCGCCCTCCTTGTGGTGTACAGCTCGTGGTTCGGAAAGCTGAGCGATCGGTTCCCACGGTCGCGGGCGTTGTTAGCCAGCGAGGCCCCTGCGGCTATCGGCACGGTGTTTGAGAGGGAGTAGTTGCGCTCGCTTCGCTCGCTCGTCGCCGGTCCCAAGTCGCAAGTCGCAAATCCCAACTGATTTAGGTGTGGGTCGCCCCCTCCGTCATCGGCCGACGCCGCTACCGCCTCCCCCAAGAGGCGAGGAAACCGGAGAACTCCTTGCCTCCCCCTCAGGTGGCGGCAACCGAGCGAGGTGGAGGGGGTCAGACCCTTGTTGCGACCACGGCTTGGCCCCGTCCCCTTGGTTCGGGCAGCCACAACAGTGCGAGAAACAAGGGGAGAGACAGGCCCCTACTGATCCAGCGACGCCACATAGGTCTCAAGTTCGGTGATCAGCCGCTCTTTGACTGCCGGGCCGAGGAAGGTCGCTTCGATCGAGTTGCGGGCCAGCCGGACCAGGTCCCATTGATCGAGGTTGAGTGCCTCGGCGACCGCCACATAATTGTCGCCGATGTAACCGCCGAAGTACGAAGGATCGTCGGAGTTGATCGTGACCTTCACCCCTCGATTGAGCAGCCGCTTCAGGTTGTGATCTTGGAGGCGCTCAAAAACGCCGAGCTTCAGGTTCGACAGGGGGCAGATGGTGAGCGGAATCCCCTCTTCGACGAGGCGCTCCACGAGGGCGTGGTCATCCTCACACCTGACGCCGTGGTCGATGCGCTCGGCACCGAGAGCGTCCAGCGCTCCTGTGATGTACTCCGGCGGGCCTTCCTCGCCGGCGTGGGCAACAGAGCGCGCCCCGGCGGCGCGGGCAAGTGCATACGCCTCGGCAAACGGCTCCGGCGGGTTGCCCACCTCCGAGGAGTCGAGCCCGACCGCAACCACAGCGTCGTGATAGTCGGCCGCTTGCTCCCAGGTGTCGACGGCGGCCTCACCCGGCAGATCCCTGAGGAAACAGAGGATGAGCGCCGCCGAGATTCCCCATTCCGCCTCGGCGTCTGCGATCGCGCGCAGGAACCCGGCCATGAACACGGGGAAGCCGATATCCCGTCGGGTGTGGGTCTGCGGATCGAAGAAGATCTCGGCACGGCGCACCCCGTCTTGGTTGGCATGTTCGAGATAGGCCCACATCAGGTCGTAAAAGTCCTGCTCGGTCTGGAGCACGGCGGCGCCCTGGTAATAAATGTCGAGAAAGGACTGGAGATCGTCGAACTCGTAGGCGCCGCGAATATCCGCGACCGAGTCGAAGGGCAAGTCGACCCCGTTGCGGGCGGCGAGCTCGAACATCATCTCCGGCTCCAGCGTGCCCTCGATGTGGAGATGGAGCTCCGCCTTTGGCAGCCCCCGGATGAACGCCTCGCTGACCATGACGCGGATTCAACACCGTCCGTCGGAACGATGCGAGACGGTCAATAGAGACCAGTTCCCGGTTCCCAGGCCCAGGGATGGGCTTAACTGGGAACTCGAGCGAGCAAGCGAGCGAAATGCTCACCATCGATGAGTTGCTGGCGGAGGCAAGGGTGAGGCTGGATCGCGTTCGTGCCGAGGACCTGAGCGATGAAGTCGCCAAGGGTGCGATCCTGATCGACGCTCGTCCTATCGAGGAGCGTCAACGAGACGGCGAGCTCGAGGGAGCGATCGTCATCGACCGCAACGTCCTGGAATGGCGTCTGGCACCGTCTGCCAAGCACCGGATTGTCGACGTGGGCCCCGAGCAGCGGGTGATCGTGGTTTGCACCGACGGTTGCCAGTCGAGTTTGGCCGCCGCTACGCTGCAACGCCTCGGACTGGGCGGCGCCACCGACCTCATCGGCGGATATCGAGCCCTCATCGGCAAAGAGGTCCAAAGGGGTTAGTCGTCGGTCCAGGCACCGCGCCGCCGTACCGGTGCCCGGCGGCTACCTTCCGCCCTATGCATCACATGGGTTGGGGCTCGTACATCAGGTTCGACGACAACGAGCCACGCCCCAACATCGACCGGGCGACCCTCAAGCGAGTCCTGTCCTACGCCTCCTCCTACAAGGTCGAGATGGTCGTCGTGCTGATCACGATCATCGTCATCAGCATCCTCACCGTGGTCCCGCCGCTGCTGATGAAGGGACTGATCGACACCGCCATCCCTGACAAGAACCTGACGCTGGTGACCCTGCTCGGGTTGGGCATGGTTGCCGTGCCGTTGATCAACGGGATCGTGGGTGTGGTGCAGCGCCGCGCCACCGCCGGCATGGGTGAGGGCGTCATCTTCGACCTCCGCCGCGAGCTGTACAACCATCTCCAAGGCATGTCGCTTGGATTCTTCACCAACACGAAGACCGGCGAGCTGATGTCGCGGCTCAACAACGACGTCGTCGGCGCCCAACAGGCGGTCACCGGCACCTTCGTGTCGCTGGTAGCCAATGTCCTCGGGGCGGCAACCGTGCTGGTGGTGATGTTCGGACTGGAATGGCGCCTCACCCTCCTCGCCGTCGCCATGCTCCCCCTCTTCATCTTCCTGGCGCGACGGGTGGGCAAGCTGCTCGGCGAGGTGGCGCGCAGCCAAATGGATGCCAGCGCCGCGATGAACGCCCACATGCAGGAAACGCTGAGCGTCTCCGGATCGATGCTGGTCAAGCTGTTCGGGAGAAACGACGACGAGCGCAGTCGCTTCTCCGGCAACGCCGGCACCGTACGCGACCTCGGCATCCGTCGCGCCATGATCGGACGCTGGTTTTTTGTCGGCATCGGAATCGTGTCGGCGCTTGGCACCGCCGCCGTGTTCTGGGTGGGTTCGGTGATGGTCATCAACGACATCATCACCGTCGGAACCATCGTGGCTTTGAGCGCCTATCTCGGCCAGCTCTATGGACTGCTTTCCGGACTGTCCAACGCCAGGGTCGAGTTCGAAACCGCTCTCGTCTCGTTCGAGCGCGTCTTCGAGGTGATCGACCTCCCTCACGACATCGAGGAGGCCGCCGAGCCGGTCACCCTCGACCGGGTCCACGGCAAGGTCGAGCTCTCCGACGTCTGGTTCAGGTACAGCGACTCGTCGCAGGGTCTGCAAGCGGTCAAACGGTACGGATGGCGAGGGGTGACCGAGGTCGACGATCCGGATTCCCGGATGTCAAGCGACGGGTGGACCCTCAAGGGCGTCAACCTGGCGGCGGAACCGGGCCAACTCGTCGCACTGGTTGGGCCCTCCGGTGCCGGCAAAACCACCACCACGTACCTGGTGCCCCGCCTCTACGACGCCTCGGAAGGAACGGTGACCATCGACGGGCACGACGTGCGCACGTTGTCTTTCGACACCGTCGCCGCCGCGGTCGGTGTGGTCACGCAGGAGCCGTACCTGTTCCACGACACGATCGCCAACAACATCCGATACGCCAAACCCGACGCCACCGATGACGAGATCCGGGAAGCCGCCGGGATCGCCAACATCGACGACTTCATCATGGGCTTGCCCTTGGGGTATGACACCAAGGTCGGCGAGCGGGGCTACCGGTTGTCCGGCGGGGAGAAGCAGCGGGTCGCCATTGCCAGGGTATTGCTCAAGGACCCGCGCATACTGATCCTGGACGAGGCGACGTCGCACCTCGATGCCGCCAACGAGGCAATGATCCAGGAGGCACTGAAAAGAGTGATGGAGGGTCGCACCTCGCTGGTGATCGCCCATCGCCTGTCGACCATCCTTGCCGCGGACGAGATCTTCGTGATCGACCACGGCGAGGTCGTCGAATCCGGGACCCACGAGGAGCTACGGGCCAAAGGCGGCCTGTACGCCGGGCTGTACGAGACGCAATTCGCCGATTCACGCGTCCGTGCTGCTGTCGACGTCGATCACGGCTGATTTCTTGCCGGTTCGGTCCGAAGCTGTCCGAGCAACCGCTCAACCCGGCACGGCAGCACCCAACCCAGTTCAATCAGACCGGTTGCCCTCGATCCAGTCGGTTGCGTCCTGGTGGGCCTGTTTTACCGTCGCCCCCACCCGCTCGTCGGTCCCGTAGATGTTGCCGTCGCCGACAGCATCAGTGACACCGGTGACCTCGAACTGCTCGAGCAGGTTCTCGTCGGCCGACACGAGCACGAGCTTGCTGCCCACACGGTCCAGATCCTCTGCATAGCGAACCAGCACATCCATGAACGTAGAACCGAGGTCGCTCCGTCCCCGCAACCTGAGGATCACCACCGAATTGTGCGATTCGGGCGTCACGGTGGGTAGGGCTTCCTCGAAGACTGGCGCAGAGGCGAAGAACAGGCTGCCATAAGGTTGGAGGATCACGACCTCGTTCGGTGGAACCATATCGGGGGGGTCGACCTCGACGAAGACCCCGGGCTCCTCCATGAGCCGCCGCTTGATCGTGATCCGATTGGACTGCGTGATCACGAACAGGATCAGCGAGATCCCGACTCCGACCATCACCGCCCACTGCAGCGGGATGAACATCGTGAGCACGAAGGTCACCGTCATCACGGTCGCCTGCACGGTGCCGGTCTTCCACACCGCTTTGATGTCATCCGGCTTGATGGTGCGAAACCCGACAACCATCAGCAGCCCGGCAAGCGCCGGCATGGCGATGTAGCCGACGAGGTTCCCGAATACCAGGATCACAACCGCCATCACCACCGCGGCAATCATGAGCGACATCCGCGACTTGGCGCCCGCCGACTTGTTCAACGATGACGCCGACATCGAACCACCCACCGGCATGCCCTGGAAGATACCTGAGGCCATGTTGGCAATGCCCTGTCCGGAGAAATCGCGCGAGGCATCCGGATATGACCCGTCAGGGTTGGTGAAATTGGACGAGATCCCGGCCCCTTGTACCAGCCCGACGAAGGCCAACGACAAGGCGGGAACGATCAGCGAAGGCATGATCCCGAGCCAGGGCAGCCGGGGAAGGGGCAGTGCCCGCGGGATCTCGGCAATGTCGTTGAGCACCGCGATGTCGGTGGTGGCTGCAGAGTTGGCAGCGTTGAAGGCGAAGGCGAGGGCCGAACCGGCGATGACGGCGACGACCAAGCCCAACGGGCCCAGCCGGGTTCTTTCGAGTGCAATGATAAACCCGATGGTCACCACGCCGATGATGACCGTCGCATAGTGAAGCTCGGCGAGGTTGAGCAGGGTGTCGAAGGTTCGTGCCACGCGGCTCGCCCCCTCGCCGGCGTACCCGGTGAAGTTTTCCAGCTGCCCCAGGATGATGTTGACTCCGACCGCATTGATGAACCCCACCATCACGGCATTGGACACGAAGCGGAGCATCGATCCCAGCTTCAGCAGACCGGCCACGAGCATGACGATTCCGGTCAGGAAGGCGAGGGTCCATAGTGCCCGCTCGGGGTCCTCGCTGTCGTGTACCGCGCCGACGTCGGCGACGATGATCGCCATCGCCCCCGTGGCCTGGACCGCCATGAACGCCGAGCTGGTGAACATTGCACCGGTGAAGGTCCCCACCATGTACCCGTATAGGCCGAACACCGGGTTGACCGCGGCGAGCAACCCTCCGGCGAGACCGTCCGGCACGCTTTCGACGCCGAGGACGAGCCCGGCAATGGCGTCGTCCTTCAGCGTGTCGCGTTTGAGCATCGAACGGAGTCGGTCCACGTCACAAACCCGGTGTTGGCAACAGGTGCCGCATCAAGCTACCAAGAGGCTCCGCAAATGGGGGGCGATTCGGTCCTATCGGCTAGGCCATTTGCGGAGCCGTGGCCCAAGGCGGCAAGAGCGGGGAAAACGAATCCACTACTGAAGAGACGACCGGTCACCTATCGATAGGCGCTCGGAGTCCGGGGATTGGTTTCCAACCGCCCTCAGTCGAGGCTCTTGCGGCGCATCGCCATCGCGTTGAGGGAAACGATCACCGTCGACGCCGACATGAACAGAGCGCCTATCGCCGGGTTGACGATGATTCCGGCGGTGACTGCCACCCCGGCGGCGAGCGGAATGGCGATCAGGTTGTAACCGGTTGCCCACACCAGGTTCTGTGTCATCTTGGAGCGCGTGATCCGTGACAAGCGGAGAGCCCTCGGAACGTCCGTCGGATCGTCATCAACCAGCACCAGATCGGCGCTCTCTATCGCCACGTTGGTTCCGGCTCCGATGGCAATACCCAGATCGGCGACCAAAAGCGACGGTGCGTCGTTGATGCCATCTCCGACGAACGCGACCTTCCCCTCCTCCTGCAAATCCTGAACGATCTTGGCCTTCTCACCCGGGAGCACCCTCGAGTAGTAGCGATCGATGCCGAGGTCGCCGGCCACCGTCCTCGCAACGGCCTCGGCGTCGCCGGTGATCATCACCGGCGACACACCCATCTCCACCAAGCTGGCAATGGCGCGGTTGGCGCCCCCACGAATCTGATCCGCCATGGCAAAGACGGCGACGACGGAGCGGTGGTTCATCAAAACGACGGCGGTATCGCCGCGATCGTCGGCTCTGGCGAGAGCAGCGGACAGCACGGGCGAACTGGCGACCCCGACTTCGTCCGCCCACTCCGGGCGCCCGACACGATATGCCTCGCCGGCTACGACTCCTTCGAGACCGCTCCCGGGGATGGCCTTTGTCTCGGTGGCCGGCGAAACATTCATGTCCCGGTCCGCGGCGGCGGCGACGATGACGTCGGCGAGCGGATGCTCCGAGCCGCGCTCCAGCGACGCGCCTACCGCAAGCGCCTCGCCCTCGGTGATCCCGTCGACATCGATGGAGGTCAACGCAAACTGGCCCTGGGTCAAGGTGCCGGTCTTGTCGAAGGCAACGATGGCGATGTCACTCCCCCGCTCGAACGCGTCCCGGTTCCTCACCAGCACACCATTGTTGGCGGCCATGGCAGTGGCGTTGTAGGTGACCAACGGAATGGCGAGACCCAGCGCGTGCGGACAGGCGATGACCAGCACCGTGACGGTGCGGGTAATGGCGAAGTTCGAGGTACCGCCGAGGCCAAGCCAGATGAGCAGCGTTGGCACGGCCACACCGATGGCGACGATCGTCAGCCAGAAAGCCGCTCGGTCGCCGAGTTCCTGATACCCGCTCCTCGAGGCCTGGGCGTCGGCCACAAGCCGCATGATTTGTGACAGCGTTGTGGCGTCGCCGGTCCGAGTCACCGCTGCGGTGAGCACTCCCTCTCCGTTTATAGCCCCCGATACCACCTCGTCGCCGAGCCGTTTCTCCACAGGCCTGGACTCACCGGTGAGGAACGCCTCGTTCATCGACGACCGCCCTTCGACGACCTCACCGTCGACGGGGACCTGCTCGCCCGGTCTGATAACGAACCGCTGGCCGACCTCGAGATCTGCGACCGGAACGTCAACGATCGACCCATCGGCCTCCGCCAGGTGTGCCATGTCCGGGACCATCTCCGCCAGCTGGTCGAGTGCCGACGACGCGGCGACGACCGATCGCATCTCGATCCAGTGCCCGAGCAGCATCACATCGATCAGGGTCGCCAGCTCCCAGTAGAAGTCGTCGCCGGGGAACCCGAGGGTGACGGCAATGCTGAACGAATACGAGGTGGTGATGGCAAGGGTGATCAGCGTCATCATCCCCGGCTGCCGGTACCGCCACTCGCTGATCGCCCCCTTGAGAAACGGCGCACCGCCGTAGAAGAACAGGACGGTCGCCAGCACCGGCGCCACCAGATCGGATCCAGGGAAGCTGATCGCCTCGTAGCTAAACCAGTCCTGGATCTGGGGGGAGAAGTACAAGATGGGGCCGGTGAGCAGGAGGCTGACCAACAGTCGATCGCGAAACATCTCCGGCGAATGGCCTTCGTGCTTGTCGTGCCCCTCGTGTTCGTCATGGGCGGCGTGATCCGCCCGTTCCGCGCGTTCGTGGTGGCCGGCGCGGTCCTCGTGCTCATCATGGGAGGCGTGATCAGCGTGTTCGTCATGGGCGGCGCGATCAGCGTGTTCGTCATGGGCGGCGTCGTCCGTCGGCAAGCCGGGATGGCGCTCGGAGTGTTGATCCTCCGAATGCTTGTGGGGGGCGTCGTGGTCCATGTGCACGCCATCCTCGCGCGCCCGGGCCTTATCCGCTCGGGCTGCCGCCCGTAGCGCAGCGCCACGCGGCTCGGTAGCCTCGGACCCATGCAGGAACCCGACGACCGCTCCACCCACCTCGACGGCCTCATCGAGCGGCTCCCCGACGTCGACCCCGACGAGACCAAGGAGTGGCTGGAAGCGCTCGATTCGGTGATCGCCGTCGACGGGAGGCCCAGGGCCCGCTACCTCATGGCCCGCCTCGTGGAGCGGGCGCGCGACAGCCACATCGGCCTTCCCGCCTCGATGTCGACGCCGTACGTCAATACCATCCCGCCGGACGCCGAGGCGCCATACCCCGGCGACGAATATCTCGAGCAGCGCATCCGGCGCTTCATCCGCTGGAACGCTGCGGTCATGGTGATCCGGGCCAACCGGGCCGCGGAGAACATTGGAGGCCACCTCTCCACATTCGCTTCGTCGGCGACCCTGTACGAGGTCGGGTTCAACCATTTCTTCCGGGGCAAGGCCGACGGCACCCCGGGTGATCACGTGTACTTCCAGGGCCATGCCTCACCAGGCATATATGCCCGCGCTTTTCTGGAGCGCCGCCTCCACCCCAGCGACCTCGACCGCTTCAGGCGCGAGATCGGCGGCGGGCTGTCCAGCTATCCGCATCCCCGGCTCATGCCCAAATTCTGGGAGTACCCGACCGTGTCGATGGGGCTTGGCCCGATCAACTCGATCTACCATGCCCAATTCCTCAAGTACCTGGACAACCGCGGCCTCGACGACACCACAGACTCGAGGGTTTGGTGTTTCCTCGGTGACGGCGAGACCGACGAGCCGGAAACGCTGGGATCGATCTCCCTCGCCGGCCGCGAGCACCTGGACAACCTCACCTGGGTCATCAACTGCAACCTGCAACGCCTGGACGGCCCGGTGCGCGGCAACGGCTCCATCATCCAGGAGCTCGAAGCGATGTTCCACGGTGCCGGTTGGAACGTGATCAAGGTGATCTGGGGATCGAACTGGGACCCGCTCCTGGCGCGTGATGTCGACGGCGTGCTCGTCAACAAGATGACCACCACCGTCGACGGGGAATACCAGCGCTACAAGGCGGAGTCAGGGGCATACATCCGCGAGCACTTCTTCGGGCCCGATCCGAAGTTACGGGCATTGGTCGAGGACATGACCGACGAGGAAATCTGGGCGCTGCGCCGCGGTGGGCTCGACTACCGCAAGGTGTACACCGCCTATCACGCCGCCACCGAGACCACCGACTCACCAACCGTCATCCTCGCCAAGACCATCAAGGGCTGGACGCTCGGCCCCAATGTGTCGGGCAAGAACGTCACCCATTCGATCAAGAAGCTGACCGCCGAGCAGCTGCGCAACCTACGCGACCGGCTGCATCTCGAAAACGAGATTTCGGACGAGGCACTCGAAGCGGAGAACCCTCCCTACTACCGGCCGTCCGTCGACTCGCCTGAGTACGAGTACCTCCAGCAGCGCCGCAAGGCGTTGAACGGTCCGCTCCCCAGCCGCACCCTCGAGATTCGCACCCCCATCGAGATGCCGTCCCACGATGCCTTTGTCGAATTCGACGAGGGATCGGGAACGAACGCGGTGTCCACGACCGGTGCGTTCACCCGGCTGCTGAGAGGATTGTCGCGAGACGAACGATTCGGCGAGCGGGTGGTGCCGATCATCCCGGACGAGGGTCGCACCTTTGGCATGGATGCGCTGTTCACAGAGCTCGGGATCTATTCCTCCGAGGGCCAGCGCTACGAGCCGGTCGACCACGACATGATCCTCTCCTACAAGGAGTCGACCGATGGTCAGCTCCTCGAGCAGGGCATCACCGAAGCTGGGTCGACGGCGAGCTGGATCGCCGCCGCCACCTCATACGCCACCCGCGGGGTGCCGATGGTGCCGTTCTACACCTTCTACTCGATGTTCGGGTTTCAGCGGGTCGGCGACCTCATCTGGGGTGCGTCTGACTCACGGGCTCGCGGGTTCCTTCTGGGTGCCACCGCCGGGCGCACCACCATGTTGGGTGAGGGTCTCCAGCACCAGGACGGGCACAGCCACATCCTCGCCTCGGTGGTACCGGTTTGCCAGGCCTACGACCCCGCCTTTGCCTACGAGCTGGCAACGATCATCGAGGACGGGTTACACCGCATGTACGTCAGCGAAGAGGACATCTTCTACTACCTCACCCTGTACAACGAGAACTACCCGCAACCCCCGAAGCCGAACGGCGCCGATGTCGGGATCATCAACGGCCTGTACCAGTGGGCTGAGGCGCCAGACGGAATGGAGCACGGGGCCACCGTCCTGTTCTCCGGGCCGTCGCACGCTGCCGCCCGTGAAGCGCAAACCGATCTCGCCCAGCATTATGGGATTGGGGCCGAACTGTGGAGCGCCACCTCGTACAAGAAGCTACGCGAGGAGGCCATGTCCCAGGAGCGGTGGAACCGCCTCCATCCCCACGAGTCGCCACGGGTGCCGCTGGTGACCAGGCTCCTTGGCAATTCGCCAGGGGTCGTGGTCGCGGTCACCGACTACATGCGGATGGTGCCGGACCAGATCGCCCGCTGGGTTCCCCGGTCCTTCACCTCGCTCGGCACCGACGGCTACGGGCGGAGCGACACCCGTGAGGCGCTGCGTGGTTTCTTCGAGACCAACACGGGTCATGTGGTGGTAGCGACCCTGTCGGCGCTGGCCCACGAGGGACGTATCGACTCGAGCCTGGTCACCGACGCCATCGCCCGCTACGACATCGACCCCGACGTCGGCGATCCGTGGACGAGATAGACGAGTCCAGTTTCTCCCCCTTTTGGGGGGAGTACCGCCGCAGGCGGGGAGGGGGGCTTGGTCTCTGTCGCCGGCAAGACGGGTAGCCCCCTCCGTCAGCGGCTTCGCCGCTGCCACCTCCCCCAATAGGGGAGGAAACAGGTACCGATCAGACCAGTTCCAGTGATGTGCTGATATCGATCGAGTCTCTGATGCTTCTTGCCACCGGGCAGAACTCGGCGTGACGGGCATGAGCACGGTCGATCTTCTCCTGAGTCTCCTCATCGGCGTCACCGGCGCCCCGCAACGTGTAGGTCACGTGGATGCGTTTGATGACGAGGACCTTCCCATCCAACTCGATCTCTCCCACCGCCTCTGAGGTGAGGTTTCCATGACTTGCGTTGATGCCGCGCGCCTCCAGCGCGCCTCCAAGGGTGCCGGTCAGTCAGCCGGCCGCCGCGGCAACGACATAGTCGAGCGTCGTGGCGTCCGGTGGATACTCGCCCAGATCGGTGCCGTAGTGCTCGGCTATCTCGTCGTGGACGCCAAACGTGACTGGGTCATCCCTCCCGGGCACCCAGGCATTGCGAATCGGACCCCGGACCCGTTCGATCTTGACCTTCGATCGATACACTACGTCGTCTGACATACGGGCTCCTCTCGAAATTGGCGTGGCATCGATGGTATCCGGCTCTCGTTCCCTCGGCTACGCCGCAGCCAGCTCGGAGAGCCGGCGGGTCTGCGCCATCATCGCGATCACGATCGCCGCCACGAACACGAGTATCAGCGCCCATCCCGCGATCGGCACAACGAGGGTTACCGCGATCACCACCAACGCCGCGATGACGCTCTCCCACAACAGCGGTCCGCCGGCCCGTTTCATTGCCCCAAGCAGGCCAAAGACGACCAGCGCCACCGCCAGGGCGAAGATCCATTGACCCGATGTAGAGAGTGGGTCGGCCGGGTGCGAGACCACCTCCTCGGCGGCCACTGCGTAGAGCACGATCCCGAAGACGACCGGGAAGTGACCCATGGTGTACAGATCTCGCGCCATCGTGGTGCCGGCTATGCCCTCGGTCGCCCGTAGCGCCTCCTCGGCGCGGCCGGCGAAGCGGCCGAAGTAGAACCACCAGATGGTGACGGCTCCCAGAAACGCTGCGCCGAGGGCGATGGCGACCTCCAGGCTGCGGTCGAGCTCGACCGCCGTCAGCCCGATGGCGACGATGGACTCTCCGAGCGCCAGGATGACGAACAGGCCGTGGCGCTCAGCAAAGTGGCCGGGTCGGATCTTGAAGTCGTACGCCTGGGCGGCGCTCGTCGCCAAAAGCTCCAGCGCCATGCCGGCCACCCAGGCGACGACCCGCCACGTTGGGCTGAGGAAGCTGCCGACCAGCACCACCACTCCGCCTGCGGCCGCCAGGGGCAGGTACTGAAGCAAGGCGCGGCGGGCGTCCATCGTGTCGAGCCCGGCGTAGAAAAGGGCGAGGCCGAGGAACAGCACCAACGAGTAGGCAATGCCAAAAAGCCGGGCGTCGTCGCCGAATGCATCGGGAACCACCAACGCCATGAAAAGGCTGATCCCCATCGCCAGGATGAGGGCGAGCTGCACCACGACACGTTCGTTGCCGATTAGGTTGATTCCCCAGGTGTACTGCTGCCAGGCCCACCACAACATGAAAAACACCAGCGCACCGCCGAGGACGCCGGTTACCGTCGGGTCATGCTCGATGAGCGAGACGGTCTGGGTGACCGCGAACACAAATACGAGGTCGAAGAACAGCTCGAGCGGCGAGACGTTGAGCTCGGGGATATCGCTGTGGTCGTTGTCGGTCATCCAGCTCGTTGACGACTGTAGACCGAACGACGGGCTCAGCCGGTGGCCCAGCCCTCGGCGCTGATGGGTGCGAGCTCGCTGGTGCTGATCAACGACGCCCCCGTGGCATCAACCGATGAGTCCTCGGTCCATACCCCCGCGGTGATGGCAACGCCGAGACGGCCATGTCCGGAAGGCCCCCAGGCCACGTAACCGATGATCGCATCCGAGCTTCCGAAATCACCCGAGGTGTACAGGCCCATAGCGCCACCGTCGGCGTTGAGTGTTCCGTAACGGCTATCAGCGGCGTCGAAGCGAACGCTCTCCCCCGGCTCCAGCGTGCCGGAGAGCTGGTGGTACGACGGTTGCTGGCACAGCCAGAGCCCATCGAGGCTGGCTGTGACGTCGCTGATGTTGGTGATCTCGACATAGCCGGCAGTGCCGAAACCGACCTCGGAGATGGCAAACGTCGCACTCGGTGGACCGACCGGATCCTCGGAAGTCGTGGTCGTCGCCTCGGGAGTCGTGGTGGTCGCCTCGGGAGTCGTGGTGGTCGCTCCGGTGGTGGTCGTGACCTCGGAAGTCGTTGTGGCCTGAGTCGTGGTGGTTTCGGCCTCGCTATCCGAGCTACAGGCTGCGGCGACAAGGGCGAAGGCGACCAAGAGGATGATGAGACTGGTGGAACGACGAGACATGGGGACCCCTAGGTTCGGACGACACTGACCACCTCAACGCGGCGCAACCACAAAGCGTTCCCACAACCGCGTGAACATTTCCTTAACGCAGCACTTCCGAGGTCGTGGCCGAGGAAGCAAGAAGGCATTGTCGAGCCTGGCCGAAGAGAATCATCGAGGCGCCGACACGATGACAGCACTGGGTGCCGCGCTCGGCTTCTCCCAACACTCGAGAGGCTCAAAGAAAGCTGCGGACCGTCCCTCCCGGGACGGTCCGCAGTATTTCGCGTTGATTGGTCAGCGGGATGCCATCTCCCGTTTGCTTCTCAGCTCGACACAATCTCCTTGAGGCGCACCGACTGGAAACGCAGCACGGTGATGATGGTGGCGAGCCCTAGGAGGATCGAGAACAGGTAGGTGGACACGCCAAAGCGGCGAGCCCCCTCCAGCCAGATCGACCACTCCTCGGCATTGGCCAGCGTCGAATCGCTACCCGTGGCAATGAGCGTCCCCACGATGAAGTGGAGCACCACTGCCGCGACGAGGATCATCATCCCCATCGCCATCAGCCCCATGAACGCACGCCCCGTTGGGGGCATGGTCAATGTCCGCACCTCGGCACCGGCTGCCTCTTGCATACCTCCTCCGCCCGCACGGAACACGCCAAGGATGCGTGCGACCGCAAAGGCAATCGCAGCAAACACCGCGGCGAACCCGAGGAACATGAAGCCGGGCACGAATTGCCCGAGGGCGGCTGCTGCTTGCACGTCGCCGCTGTTCACGGCGTCGGCACGAAAGAACGCGAGCACGATTCCGATGCCAAAGCCCATGAGGGCCATGAGGAACATCGGGAACCAGAGCTTGCGACCTGCTGCGTGCGGCATTATCTCGCCGGGCGCCGTCTCCGTCGTCTTTGTCTTGAAATCGACTGGTGTCGTTGTCATGTCATCCCTCCTAGCTACCCGTGGTGATGATGCCGCGGATGCGCCAGAACTGGAATCCGAGCACGTTGCCGATCGTGGCCAAGGCCAACACGATGCCGGCTAGCAGCAACCCGAGTTGGAGCTCACGGAGCGGGCCCAAAAAGGCGAACCAGGTCGCCACATCGACGGCGCTGTCGAACGTCGTCGTCACGATGTAGAGCACGAACTGAACGACCGCGATGATCATCCCGGCTGCCAGAAGGACGATGAAGCCCTTCGCCGTCTTCGGCATCTGCAGAGTCTGCACCGGCAGGCCGAGGCTCTGCTGGACGCCGCCTCCGCCAGCGCGAAGTCCGCCCAGAATCGACCCGAGCAGGAACCCGATTCCGGCAAGCACCATGGCCTCGCCAAGGAACTGCAGCCCTTGAGCCCAAGCCGAGGCATCGATGGCGACCCCAGGATCGGAGCCGACGTTGCCCGCCCAGACCAAAGCAACGACGAAGCCGGCGGCAACGAGCATCACACCCATCACCAGCATCGGGGCCCACAGGGTCCTCGCCATCTTGTGGATGGGAAGCTCGGTGGGAACCGACTCGGCAACGTCGCAGGTTCCGTACGGCGTTTTGGTGGTCCCGGTCGTGGGCCCGGGGTCTTGGGTGGCGGCTTTGAGCGAAGGCAGTGCAGCCTTGATCCCCTCCACCCGGATCCACAGTCGGACGAGCACACCGATCAGGATGATCGCGATGCCCGTCTTGATAGTGGCCAGCGCCACCGTGTTGAGTCCGAAGGCTACGGCGAGAATCTGCCCGACCGTGTCTTCTTGGCCGGCGTCTCCGACCTGGACGGCGGCGGCGATCGCCAAGCCCACGACCACCATTGCGGTCAATAGGCCTATGGCGCCGATGCCGATGCCCAGCCTGCGATGACCGGTATCGACCCTGTGGTCCGCATTGGGCGCGGGCCGGGTGATCCGGTCTATGGCTACGGTCATGTCTCCTCCTTTCGTGGGGACATGAACGAACAACCGGGAGCCTCCAACCACACCGCAAGCAATGTCAGCTCGGCGACATTTCGTGCGGGGGTGGCAGTCGCCAAAATCGGCACGACAGATCGATCTGGAGGATCGGATGTCGCTCGTACCAACCTTACCTGGCCCCCGCAGGGTCCGAGGGTTGATCTTCGATTTTCTTGCCCCCAGTGCGGGATGCATGCCGAACCGCACCGCGTCCAAAGGAAACGGCGATGCGACGAGCGCCATCGACGTACCGAAAAACCTCCAACGCCAAGCTGAGCATCGGTGACAAGCTTGAACGGTTTGGGACGTCGAGCCCGGTGCCGGGCACGGCGATGTGCCACATGGGCCACACGTCCGCGTTTGGACCGGTTGCGGTGGATCTCTCGACTGATCGTCGACGCTGCCCGACCCAGAAACCGGGCGATGACCCGAATCGAGTCGCCACGTTCTAACCCTGCACGAATCTCTTCACGGTCAGCCAAGCGAGAACCTGGCATCCTGGACACCTCCACCGGATGGTTGCTTCGGGTTTACAACCCGGGTATTCAAACCGGGCCGTTGCAACCACCGGTAGAACTCACCTCGCAACTGGGAACTGGGCGAGCGAAGCGAGCGCTCAGAGGCGGCCGGGTCGCGTTCCAGGCGATCGCCGTCTGACACCACCACAACGTGGGCGGATATCGCCGAATCGAGGATCTGGTCGATCCGGGCATCTGGCCAGCGGCTCCATTGGAAGCACGGTACGCGTAGGCGATCGCCACAACAGGAGCTTCAGACCCTGATTACTCGTGGTGGTGATGGTGGTTCGAAGAGCCCGAACCGGGCTCAGCATCCGGACCGATTCAACAACCCGGCTCGCCATGATGACCGCAGCAAGACGAGCCGGTCGCGATCTTGATGGCCTGGTTCCGTGCGCTGACAGCCAGCTTCTGCAGGAACGGAAGGTCGCTGTTCCTCCAGTTGGCTCGGAACGCGTGCTGGGACGGGGTCGCCATGACCCAAGCCTAGGGCATCCGCCGATCGCCACCCCAAGCCCAGAGATGAAAGTCGGGGGTGACGGGGTCGTCGAGGGCGCCGCCGATCACCCCTGCAAATATCGGCACACCGCCGATTACGCCCCGGCGTCGAAGACGAAGATCCCCGATGGGGCTGGGTCACCGTCGAGGGGCTCGAGAGTCACTGCAACCCTGGGGTATTCGCGTCGCCCCACACCGACGAACAGGTTCACGGGTTGGTCTGCTGCTGCGAACGTTCCGCCCGATATCGGCGTCGAGTCGCTTATGAACCACAACTCATAGGTGTACCCATCCGGTGCCGCGGCAAGCCCTTCCGCAGCCAGCACGACCCGGGTTCCGCCTTCGACATTCCATCCGCCAATGACCGCAACCGCCGACTCGCCCGGTCCCACGCCGGCAGTGGTGATCTCCCAGTCCGGGGGTGGCTGCCGGCCGAACAGGAATGCGCCGGTGGCCACTGCCACGATGAGCACGGCAGCAGCTGCGATGATCTGCCAGCGCCGACGCCTCCCGGTCATCGGGGGCTCCTCGGCGTCGCTGGTCTCGATCAGCCGGGTCACCCGCCGCTCGAGCTCTGGCGGCGGCTCGATCCAGAGCAGGGGATCATCGAGGATCTGCAGCATCGACCCAAGAGCGGAACGGTGGGCAATGCACTGTGGACAGGACGAGAGATGGTCGCGCGCAGCCTCGGACGCATCGCCTTCCAGGTACTGGGCTCGTGCCTCTTCGCATCTCATGCGGTTGCCTCCTCGAGATGGGACAACAGCCCGGCCAGCTTGGTGTGGGCTCGATGGCTCCTCGACTTGACCGTTCCAATTGGGATCCCGAGGTGCTCGGCGGCTTGCCCATGGGTCATGCCGAGAAAGTGTGTGCAGCGAACGATCTCTCGCTCTTCCTCGGTGATCTCATTGAGAGCCAGGTGCACCTGCCACGCCTCCCATGTCTGGTCGAGCGAGGCGGGGAGGACCGCGATGTCGGTATCGGTTTCACTCGAGACCGGGTGACGACGCTCGCGGCGATAGATGTCGATGGCAGCCCTTCTGGCGATCGTGTACAGCCACGGCGCCATGTCCTTGGTGGGATCGAATCGACCGGCGCCGCGCCATGCGTTGAGGAGAGTCACTTGCACCACCTCCTCGGATAGCCCGTGATCGCCGAGGATGCGATACGCCAAACTGTAGATTGGTCTTCCGAACTCACCATAGACGTCACGCAGCGACGACCGATCGCCGGCCGCGAACCGCTCTCGGAGTTGCCGATCCACCGCAACTCAGCCTTCGACAACGATGGTTGCCGTCATCGATGGGTGGATGCTGCAGAAGTAAGTGAACGTTCCCGGATCGGCAAACGTCACCGTGAAGTCGTCACCGGGCTGCAGCGCTCCCGAGTTCCACACGTCGTCGTCTGAAGTGGTTGTGTGAGCAACCCCCGTCTCGTTATTGGTCCACGTCACCTCTGTGCCTGCCGCAACCGTGATCGTTCCCGGGCTGAAGGCAAAGTTCTGCACGCTCACCGCACCGTCGTCGCCGGCGGCCGCGGTCGTCGTCACGTCGTCCGCGGACGAGTTGCACCCAGCGGCGGCGATGGCAGCGGCTGCTAGCACGACGAGCATCATCTTCATGGCAGACCCATTTTGTGTAGTAGTACGGATCGAATCTAGTTTTGGTTCGCGCTACGTGCCGGCGACGGCGAGCGCTGCGAAGGCCGTCTTCGCCGCAAAGTCCAATTCATGAGGGCGCCACCATGCCGACGACGCCCGCCGCGCAGCAATCGCGATGAAGGTGGGGTCCGGCCTGGCCGGACCCCACCTTACGTCGAACCCCTAGTGCCGGGGACATCAGCCAATGCTTACCTCAACCGCGAGCACTGCGACCATGCCGTCGGCGGTGATCCCCGGCACGTCGATGGCATTGTCCGGGGGCATGAAGGTGTACACGCCGTCACCGTCGATGTCGATGTGCACCATCGGCCACAGCGTCGTCGACTCGGTGATCGCCTCGTCGAAGGTGACCACCACGTCCGTCGAGTCCCCTGCCTGGAGGAGGTCGGAGTGGCCGATCACCGCACCGGGAGCCCCGTCGGCGTCGGCATGGACGGCAATGAACCCGTTGGCCGGCAACGTCACCGATGCCACCACGATGCTGGTGCCGTCCGAGTCCTGGGCGTCGGCGGCCAGAGCCGATGGCGCCGTGGGGGGAAGCACGTTGATCGCGACCGGGATAACGGCGACATCACCCTCACCGGTAACGCCCGGAAGGTCGACGGCGTTGTCGGGTGGAGCGAACAGATACGACCCATCTCGATCCAAGTCGATGTGCACCATCGGCCACAGCGTCGTCGACTCGGTGATGGCCTCGTCGAGGGTCACTTTCACGTCGGTTGAATTGCCCGCAGGCAATAGATCGGAGTGGCCGATCACCGCACCGGGAGCCCCGTCGGCGTCGGCATGAACGGCGATGAACCCTTGGGCGGGTAGCGTCACCGATGCCACCACGATGCTGGTGCCGTCTGAATCCTGCGCCTCGGCTTCGAGCGAGGCTGGTGCGCTGGGGGGCAGCACGTTGACCGCACCCCCGACCACGGCGACCGAACCATCGGCGGTGGTGCCGGGGACATCGATCGCGTTGTCGGGTGGCATGAACGTGTACACACCGTCGCGATCGATGTCGATATGTGCCATCGGCCACAACGTCGTTGACTCGGTGATGGCCTCGTCGAGGGTCACTTTCACATCCGTCGATTCACCGGCGGGCAACAGATCGGAATGACCGATCACCGCTCCGGGCGAACCGTTGTCGTCTGCATGGACCGCGACGAATCCGTCGGCAGGAAGCGTCACCGAGGCGACGACCACGCTGGTGCCATCCGAGTCCTGATCTTCGAACGTCACGCTCGAGGGTCCCGTCGGCGGGGCGTCCTCCAGCGTCGTGGTCGTATCTTCGGTCGACGAGCAAGCGGCGATGATGAGTGCTACCGCGATGGCGGCAACATAAATGCGTTTTCTCACAGAATCCTCCCTGGGTTCCGTCCGTACCCCTAGCAATACGTCGGCGACGGCGATCCGGTTCTCCGGTCGACGCGTCAGAGAGGGCGCCGTTACCCGACAGATCGGCGGACGGAGCCGGACTCAGGCGGCGGCCCAGTCCCCGGCGTTGGTCGGCTGCTCCTCGGTGGCGACGATCATCGACGCATCCTGCGTATCAACCGCCGACGCTTCAACCCAAACACCGGCCTCGGCCGCCACTCCAGACCGGGCATGGCCGGGTTCGCCCCACTCGACGTAGGCGATGATGAACTTCGGGTCACCGAACGAGTTCGACGTGTAGAGACCGATCTCGCCGGAGTCTGCGTTCAGGGATCCAAACCCGCTGTCGGCGTCGTCGAACCGCACCGACTCCCCAGGGGCCAGCTGACCGCTGGCCTTGAAGTAGGCCGGGAATTGGCAGATCCAGTGACCCTCTAAACTCCCTGCGGCACTGCCAACATTGGTGACTTCGACATATCCGTCCTCGCCGAAGGCAACCGCGGTCAGGACGAACCGCGGCTCGCCCGTTGTAGCGTTTCCCGGTCCCGAGCTGTACGGGTTGACCGCCGGCGGATCGTCGCTCACCCAGCTGGCGCCTGCCCCGGCCAGAAGCAGCACGAACACGACCGCTCCGCCGGCGAGCACCAAGCCGATGACTTTGTTGTACATCAGAAACCGGGGAAATCGATGGTGGTGAAGAACCAGAACGAGCTGGTCAGCCAAATGCCGGTCAACACCGCGAACAGGGTTCCACCGGCCAGGGGGAGGCCCCATCCCGGCGTGTTGCGCGACCGAACGAACACGATCTTGGTGACCAGCGCTCCGTAGAACAACGTCCCGAGCAAGGAATGTGCCAGGATCCGCGGGCCCTGGTCGGCGGTGAACCCCAGCGCCCACAGGCAGTGGTAGGCGACCGGGATCGAGACGAGAAAGGCGGTTACGCCGGAGGCACGATGCGCCTTGCCCAGCCATGGGGCGACGGGGCGGTCGCCACCGATCTTGCCGTAGATGCGCAGCGCGGAGCCCAGCTGGAACAATGCGAAACCCATGGCGATGGTGCCGAGCCAAACCTTGGCATTGATGGTGGCGGTGAACAACGTGGTGACGAGCGAACGGCCGGTTGGGTCGTGGACGGTCCCGTAGACGCCGATCATGATGGCGACGGCAGCTCCGAGGACAAGCCCCCCCAACACGATTCCGCCGCCGCGGCTGCGGGCATCAACAGTCGTGGTCACCGCGGTGAGCCTAGAGGCTCCGCAAATAGGGCGCGATCCGGTCTCTGTCGGCGAGGCCATTTGCGGAGCCGTGGCCCGAGCGGCCCGCCGCGAAGCGGCAAGAGCGGAAAAATGGCTCCACTTCTGTCGAGACGACCGGTCACCTATCGGTGCGCGCTCTGAGCGGCATCGTCTGGTCGCAACACCACCACGGCGCGTCGGGAATGGGCGACGACGGCTGCAGTAACGCCTCCGCCGCCACCCCGGAGCGTCAAAAAGGGCCCTAGGCCGGTTCGGGTACCACAATGGCACCGTGAGCGAATCCAACGGCGTCCGCTGCATGGTGATGCGAGGAGGATCCTCGAAGGGGCTGTATTTCCTCGCCGCCGACCTTCCCAGCAGTGAGATAGCACGCGACGAGCTCCTGATGCAGGTCATGGGCACTCCCGATACGCGACAGATCGACGGAATGGGCGGTGCGCACCCGCTCACCAGCAAGGTTGCGATCGTGTCGCCGTGCGATCACGGTGTGGCCGACATGGACTACCTGTTCCTCCAGCTCGGAGTCGACCAGGCGATGGTGACCGACCGGCAGAACTGCGGCAACCTGCTGGCCGGGATCGGCCCCTTTGCCGTGGAACGGGGCCTGATCGAGGCGGGAACCGAAGCAACGGCGACGGTACGAATCCACATGCTCAACTCGGACGGCGTCGCCGCGGCCACCTTCGCCGTCGATGACGGAATGCCCATCTACGCGGGAGACACCGCCATCGCCGGTGTACCAGGTACGGCGGCTCCGATCACGCTCGAGTTCGAGGACATCGCCGGGGGTTTCTGCGGGGCGCTGTTGCCCACGGGCAACCCCATCGACACGGTCGCCGGAGTCCCGGTGACGATGATCGACAACGGCATGCCGGTGGTCGTGATGCGCGCTGCCGACGTCGGAATCAGCGGATACGAGCCGTGTGACGAGCTCGAGAGCAATCAGTCGCTGCTCGAGCTGCTCGAGGAGGTGCGACTCGAGGCCGGTGTCCTGATGAACCTCGGGGACGTTTCGGAGACGACCGTGCCCAAGTTGACCATGGTGGCACCGCCGGTCGCCGGCGGCCACCTGAGCACCCGCACCTTCATACCGCACCGTTGCCATCAGGCCATCGGCGTGCTCGGCGCGGTTTCGGTGGCCACGGCGGCCCTTGTGCCGGGATCGATCGCTTCCGAGCTGCTCGAACGTGACGGAGACTCCGACGTGATCACTTTGGAGCACCCCACCGGGACCTTTGATGCGGTGGTCACCATGGCGGAGGCAGACGGCTCTTCCCAGGTAGGGCGCTCCGGTATCGTGAGGACGGCGAGAAAGCTCATGGACGGTCTCGTGTTTCCACGGTCTTATTGAAGCCATGACCCTGGAGAGAACCATTCCCCCACCGAACCGCGACTCGCATCGGCCGACGCGGTTCACCCCGCCTCCGGATGCCACCAACGGTCACTGCCACGTCTTCGGTCCGGCGGAGCGGTTTCCCTTTGCCCCGGACCGCGTCTACACCCCGCCCGACTCCGGCTTCGACGATTTCCAAGGGCATCAGGAGCGACTCGGATTGTCGCGGGCCATCCTGGTGCAGGCGTCGTGCCACGGGACGGACAACTCCGCCATGGTCGACGCACTCCGGCGCAGCGAGGGGCGTTACGCCGGTGTCGCTCTGATCGACGACTCCCATACCGCCGATGATCTCGCCGAGCTCCACGACGCAGGGGTACGCGGCATTCGCTTCAACTTCGTCCAACACTTGGGCGGCGCCCCCGACCCGGAGTTCTTCTGGAGACAGGTGGACCGGATCGTCCCTCTGGGCTGGCACGTCGAGCTTCACTTCGACGCCAGGGACCTCTCCACCAACGCCGACCTCTTCGAGCGACTTCCCGTGCCCTTCATCATCGATGCCATGGGCCGGGTCGATGCGACAGCCGGCCTCGACCAGGAGCCGTTCCGGTACCTGCTGGAAATGCTTCGCTCCGACGAGCGGTCGTGGGTAAAGGTTTCCAGCGCCGAGCGCATCACCGCCGACGGCACGCCCCCGTA
>JADFIY010000174.1 GCA_022566415.1 Acidobacteriota bacterium | reverse complement strand
CACCCGGCCAGGTAGGCGACGGCCCAGGCAACTCAGACGAGGCACCCGGCCGGGGAGGCGAAAACCCAGGCAACTCAGACGAGGCACCCGGCCTGGGAGGCGACAACCCAGGCAATTCGGACGAGGAATCCAGCCAATCAGAGGACGCAACCGGCCAGTCAGAGGACGCAACCGGCCAGTCAGAGGACCCACCAGGACCACCGGATGACGCACCCGGCCAATCAGAGGACCCACCAGGACCACCGGACAACACCCCCGGCGTAACAAACCCCGGCGGCGGACGCAGTTAATCAACGGCCGAGGAGGCCAGGATGAAACTTCGCATCTTCGCGGTTGTGGCCGCGCTGAGTCTGTTGTTCAGTGCCGGGATCGCCAGCGCAAACAGCGAGAACGGTGAGCGTGAGGGAGACACGCGGTTCAACTTCGGTTACGACGCCCAGGCGCGGCTCTTCCTGTTCAACACGCAGGCGACCGATTCTCCCCCGTACGACTGCACCCTGGAGAACGGCACGCTAACCGCGTCGTACGGCAAACCCAGAGATGGTGCGATCCCGGTCGAGAAGCTCGAATACGGGAACGGGGTCGTTTCATTCGGGGCGACAGGGTTCGAGCTGGCAGAAAACGTCCAAAAAGCTACCCAGGAGTCGATCGACTACGCCGGCGCCGACGCAACGTGTGGGATCTCCGGTCACGCCGTCGGCGAGCAAGGTCATATCAACCACGGGCAGTTCATGAAGCTGTTCAACAGCCTCATTGACATGCGCGGCCGAGGTTGCCTGAACCGTTGGCTGGCGCAGTCCGGCCTGGGTAAGGGCGACCAGCAGGTGAAGACGCAGGATTTCGGGGACCCCGTGATCGGCGAGCCCGGCATCACATTCACCACGGTGATCGCGACCTGCGACCACGGCAAGAACGACAAGGGCGAGGACCATCCCGGCCGCGGACACGGCAAGAAGGAAAAGGACCAGGACCACCCCGGCCAGGGACATGGCAACGGCCAACAGGACAAGGCCGACGAGGCCGACGAGGCCGACGAGGCCGAAGGCACCGGTCACGGCCGACCCAAGTCGCCGGGAAAGTCCAAAACCGCACCGGGGCGCCGCGACAAGTAAGAGCGGTCAGTTCCCAGTTCCCAGTTCCCATATGACCGCGGCCGGTGGGCGGTGGCCGGGGACCGGTGGCCGGTTGTTAGTTGCCGGCTATGACTCTCGCCTCGCTGACCGCCTCCCAGTACAGCTCGACTGGGTGCGCAACCCGCACCGTCGCATCGAGATGGGTTCGTAGCTGCATTTCGCAGCCTGGGTTGGCCGATGCAACGATCTTCGCGCCTGTGGTCCGGACCTGATCCGCCTTACGGCGACCGAGTTCATCGGACGTCTCCGGGTGGGAGAGCTGATAGGCACCGGCCGCACCGCAGCACATGCCATGTGTGTCGATCTCGACCGGCTGGTACCCGGCGGCGCGCAGAATCGCTCGCGGTTCGTCGACGATTCGTTGTGCGTGGCGCAGATGGCACGGGTCCTGTATTGCGACCGGACCCCGGTCGACATCGATGGTCGGCAGCGACCCCTCAGCAATCAGCGAGGCGACGAGCTCGGTAGCGTCGACGACACGGGCGGCGAGGGAGGCTCCGTCGCCGCCGGCGTGCGCCTTGAGGTGTGCCGAGCACCCTGCCGCATCGACCACCACCGTGTCAAAGCCTTCAAATGCCTGCACATTCCGTTCCACCATGTCCGCGGCGTCGTATGCGGCACCCTCATGGGCGGCGAGTGCACCGCAGCAAGTCTGTTTCTCAGGGGCGACAACACGGAACCCGGCGGTACGGAGCAGTTGGATCACCGCCACATGCACCTCGGAGAACCAGGGGTCCATGACGCAGCCGGAGAACAGCGCAATCGTCCCCTTCGGTATGCCGTCTGGATCCCAGGTTCGGCCGCGGGTCGAGGGCACCGGGATCGGGATCGGCCTGAGACCAGCAATGCGGCCAAGCAAACCTGGCAGCCTGGGCGCGATCCCGGTCCTCTGCGCCCCTGCGGCCATCCAGGACGCCATCGTGACCAGCCCGCGGACGCGCAAGGCCCTGCCGAACACGCTTCGCTTGAAGGCCCTACGGGCATCGGGAAGCTGGGCGACGACCTCCGCCTTGGCCCCTTCCATCGCCCTGCCGAACGGCACCATCGACGGGCACACCACCTCACACGCCCGGCACTGCAGGCAGAAGTCCATGATCTCACCGAACCGCTCGTCGACGACCATGATCCCCTCGTCGACTGCCCTCATCGCGGTGAGCCGGCCTCGTGGCGAGGCGGCCTCGTCGCCGGTGAGCTGGAAGGTGGGACACACCGGAAGGCACAGCCCGCAGTCGATGCATGCGTCGAGCTCTACCTTTGTCGGAGCCCATTCGGTAACCCAGCCCATCAGATCCCTCCAGGGAGGATCCCCGGATTGCAGATCCCCGCCGGGTCGAAACGGTCCTTCACCTCGCGCTGTAGTTCGACCGACTCCGGTGGCGATCCCCATGCCCCGAGCTCGCGACGCAGGTCGTCGGGGGATGCCTCGATGACGAGCGTCCCGCCCACTGACTCCGCCCAGGACCGTGCAGCGGCGAACCCATCGGATGTAATCCGGTCGTAGCCGGCCTCGACAATTCCGACGCCGTATTGGGCGACCCAGCCGGTAGCGTCGAGATCCCTTGCCGCCAGCACGGCTTCATCGACGAACCGGGCCGGGATCCGGAAGCTCAACCGGAGCGGTGGGTCGTGCGGCTGCGGCCAGTCCAGGCCATCGCTACTGCGACCCCCAATCGCCTCAGCCTGGGCTTCAACCTCTTCCTTGGTGCCGCCAAGGTAGATACGTCCAGTCCCCCTTGTGCCGAGGACGGCGAAGGGTCGGTAGGCGGCGTTTCTCGCGACTTCCGGATCATCGACGACGATCGTTGCCGTTGCCCTGGGCTGCGACCACAGCTTGAGCAGGACCGGCCCGATGAGGCCAAGGGTCCCAAACGACCCGGTGAACAGCCGCGTCATTCCGTAGCCGGTCGATGCCTTGACGACCGGGCTGCCGCCGGTGACGACCTTGCCGTACCCGGTCGCCACGGTGGCCTGAAGGACACGATCCCTGGTCGGCCCGTAGCGGAGTCGCCGGTATCCCGACCGGCCCGCAGCGACCACGCCCCCAACAGTGGCGTTCGGCTCGGTCTCGGGAAGAACAGCGGTCAGCTTTCGATCGGTGAGTGCGGCCTCGAGCTCGCCGAGTGTCACCCCCGGCTCCACCACTACGGTCAGGTCATCCGGTTGATAGTCGATGATGCGGTTCATCGCCGTTGTGGTGATCACGAGGTCGGCATCTACCGGATTCCCGATTTGGCGGTGCGTTCCCGCCCCGTAGAAGGCAACGGCCTGGCCCACGTCTGCAGCGGCGGCGAGAATTTCCGCCGCCTCCTCCATCGAGGTGGGAGCAACGACGAATTCGGCATCGACGTCGACGGTCGGATCGTGGAGACGCTCCAGGAGTTGCTTGGTCGCCACTGCCAGCGTGGTCATGCAGGTCCCCAGTCGAAGCAGCGTGACCCCTCGGGAAGGACCTTCCCGGGGTTCAGCACACCGTCCTGATCGAATGCCTCACGCAGCCTGGCCTGGGCGTCGAGATCCTCAGGGGAGAAGACACTGGACATCAAGTCGCGCTTCTCGAAGCCGATCCCGTGCTCGCCGCTGAGTGTTCCACCGGCGGCGACCGCAACGGTGACCATCTCGCGAGCGGCGGCGACGACGCGCTCCGTCATACCGGGCTCGGCGGCGTCGAACGACACCAGTGGATGAAGGTTTCCGTCTCCGGCATGAAAGACATTCATCAGGGTGATGTCGTACCTTTCGGCGATCTCATAGGTCTTGCTGATCACCTCGGCGATCCTGGTGCGCGGGACCACCGTGTCGTTCAAGTAGTAGTCCGGGGCCGCTTGGGCGATTGCGCCGAACGCCGACTTCCTGCCCTTCCACAGCAACGCCCGTTCCGACTCGTCGGTGGCCACTCTGACACTTGTTGCCCCGTTCCTAACGGCGATGTCGGACAGCAGCTCGATCGAGGCCGCGGTTCCTGCCGGATGCCCCAAGACATCGGCGAGAAGGACTGCGGCCGCATCGGTTGGATAGCCGGCTTGGACGAAGTTCTCCACCGCCACGCACATCGGTTTGTCCATCATCTCGAGGGCGGCGGGAACCACGCCGGCGGCGATCACCTCCGACACGGTCCTGGCCGCGTCCTCGATAGTGTCGAACGCCATGAGCAGGGTGGCGGCGTCCAGGTGGTTCTCGGTGAGCCTGACCAGCACCTTGGTAACGATGCCGAGGGTGCCCTCGCTGCCCACGATCACGCCGCGCAGGTCGTACCCTGGAGTATCGGGAGCCTCTCCACCGAGAATGACCGTGCTCCCGTCTGCGGTCACCAGCTCGACGCCGAGGATGTGGGCGACCGTCGAGCCTTCGGCTAGACAGTGCGGCCCGCCTGCATTTGTGGCCACGTTCCCACCGATGGTGCACGCCGATTGCGACGACGGGTCGGGGGCGAAGTGCAGGCCCCGGTCGGCGGTCGCTTCGGAAAGGTCGAGGTTGACGACGCCAGGACCTACCCACGCCGTCCTGCCGACCTCATCGATCTCGAAGATGCGGTTCATCCTGGTGAGGACGACAAGCAGCGATCCTTCCTGTGGAACGGCTCCCCCGGCGAGCCCCGTTCCGGCTCCGCGGGCAACGATTGGCATCCCATGGGCCCCAGCGATCTTGACGACAGCGGCCACCTCGTCGCTGCTTTCAGGGAAGACCACGATGGGCGCACCGCCGCGGCGTAGACCGGCGTCCTTTGCGAACAGATGCTGGTCGAGCGGGTGGTCCCGCACCCGGTCATCACCAAGAAGCGCGGTCAGCTCGTCTACAGCCCTAGCCATGCGCGCAGCGTAACGGCCCTGCCAACCCTGGGCTCGCAGGTCCGGTAGGGGGACCTGGCAGCCCACGGTTCACCCATGTCGGAGTCGTCGGGGCTGAACCGTGGGCCCGCAGGGCCGGAAGCCGTACCCCTGAGCCCAGGGCTCGCAGGGTCGCTCTAGGCGGGTCCCCAGCCGCCGCCTCCGGGGGTGAGCACGCGGAGGCGGTCCCCCGGCTCCACCTCGACGGTGCACTTCGCCTCCAGCCGCTCGGCAGCTCCCTTACGGATCAGCCAGTCCTCCCCGGTCGCCCCCGGCTCGCCGCCGCCGAGGCCCC
>JADFIY010000023.1 GCA_022566415.1 Acidobacteriota bacterium | reverse complement strand
AGGGAGTTGGGGGTGTAGAACCCCATCGGCTGCGCGTTGAGCAGGCCGCAGACAAACTCCGCCGGCCAGTGGTACTTCAGCCAGGAGGTGGCGTACACGATGTAGGCGAAAGAAACTGAGTGCGACTCGGGAAAGCCGAAGGCGGCGAAGCCCTGGAGCTTGTCCCAGATCTCGTCGGCAGCGGCACCGGTGATGTCGTTGCCCTGCATCCCCTCATACACCTCGTGGCGTAGCCGTTCCATCGCCTCGGAGGAGCGCTTGTGTGTCATCGCCTGGCGCAGACGGTCGGACTGCCCGGGGCTGAACCCGGCGCAAACCCTCGCCAGTTCCATCAACTGCTCCTGGAACACCGGGACACCGAGCGTCTTCTTGAGAATCGGCTCGGCGGACGAATGCGGATAACGGACCGGGTCCAGGCCGTTGCGACGACGCAGGAATGGGTGCACCGAATGGCCCTGGATCGGACCGGGCCGGATCAACGCCACTTCGATGGCGAGGTCGTAGAAGGTGCGAGGTTTCATCTTCGGCAGCGTTGCCATCTGGGCACGCGATTCGACCTGAAAGACCCCGACCGTGTCGGCGCGGGTCAGCACGTCGTAGATGACCGGCTCTTGCGGGATCGTCGCCAGGTCGATGTCGACACCATGTACGTCGGCGATGGTGTCGACCGATAGGTGCATGGCGTTGAGGGCGCCGAGGGCAAGGAGGTCGAACTTGACGATCCCCATCGTGGCGCAGTCGTCCTTGTCCCACTGGAGCACCGAGCGGTCCTCCATCCTGCCCCACTCCATCGGTACCACCTCCCACAGCGGACGGCGAGCAACGACCATGCCGCCCGAGTGAATGCCGAGATGACGCGGGAAGCCGTCGAGCCGCTCACAAACGTCGTAGATCAGGTCGGCCGTCAACCCAGCGGGGAGGTCGACCACCTCCGGGATGGCCTTCGGGTCACGGGAGTCGAGATACTTGGTGAGACCGTTGACCTGGGCCTGGGTGAGCCCAAACGCCTTGCCAACGTCTTGGAGCACCGACCGGGCCCGGTAGGTGATGACGTTGGACACCATGGCGGCGCGTTCCCGCCCGTATCGCTGATAGCAGTATTGAATGACCTCCTCGCGCCGTTCCGCCTCGAAGTCGATGTCGATGTCGGGCGGCCGGTCTCGCTCTTCGGAGAGGAAGCGCTCGAACGGGAGATGAAGTCGGATCGGGTCGACCCTGGTCAACCCTAGACACCGGCACACCGCAGAGTCGGCGCCCGAGCCGCGCATTTGGCAGTAGATGTCCCTGGAGCGGGCGTAGCGGACGATGTCCCACGCCACCAAAAAGAACCCGGAGAAACCGAGATCGGTGATAACGCTCAGCTCGTGCTCGAGGCGGGCCAAGGCCGGGGGGTCGATGCCTCCACCGTCACCCGGGTACACGTCGCGGGCGCCCTCCAGCACCAAATGGCGGAGATACTCGTTCTCGGTGGTGAACGCACCCGGTATTGGGAAGTCGGGCAGCTCGGGGACGAGCAGGTCGAGATCGAACGCAAGCGCGGCACCCAGGTCCGCGGCGCGCTCGACCGCGCCCGGGTAACGGGAAAAAAGTTGTGCCATCTCGTCGGGAGCGCGAAGGAAGGCCAGATCGCTTGCCGACCGGAACCCGTCGGCTGCGTCGAGATCGCGCCGGCCACCGATGGCAGCAAGGACGTCGGCGAGGATGGCGTCTTTGCGGTCGGCGTAGTGCACGTTGTTCGTTACCACCGTGGGCAGGCCAAGTCGGGCGGCGACCTCTGCCAGGACGTCGTTGCGTGCGTCATCATCTGGGAGGCCGTGGCTGGTGAGCTCGACGTGGAGACGGTCGGGGAAGATTTCGCGCAGCCGTGCCGCCGCCTCCATCGCCCCTGCCAGATTCCCCGCTTGAGCGGCCCGTGGCACGGCCCCCTGACGGCAACCGGTGAGGGCATGAAGCTCGCCACGCTGTGCCGCCGTCGCCAGATCTTCGTAGCCATAGACCGGTCGGTCCTTCTCCCCCCGGTACTGGCTGCTGGTGACGAACCGACTGATCGCAGCGTACCCGGCGGGGTTGGAGGCCAGCAGCACGAGGTGGTCGGTCGGGGGTAGATCGATGGGCTTGGACCCGTGCATCCGCCTGATGCGGCCCCTACGAGGCCGGAGTCCAGAGTCCTGAGTCTTGAGTCCAGAGTCCTGAGTCTTGAGTTCAGAGTCTTTGTCCTGCTCTTGACTCTGGACTCTGGACTCTCGACTGAAACCCACTTCCGTCCCGTACACGATGGGCAAGCCGACCAGCTGCGCTGCCTGATGCACCTTGACCACGCCGCGGAACCCGTCGTGATCGGTGACGCCGAGCGCGCTGTACCCGAGCTCGGCGGCCCGTTCTACAAGCCGCAGCGGGTGCGAAGCCCCGTCGAGGAAGCTGTAGTTGGTATGGGTGTGGAGCTCTGCGTACCGTGCCATGTACCCAGCATAATCGAACGTATGTTCGATCGGAAAGTGGTCGGTCGTCGGTCGTCAGTCTTCAGCCAGACCCCAACTCGCTGTGCTGGTGGCCGGGAGCGACCAGAATCGCCTGGTGGACATTGAACCGACCATCGAAGAGCTGGCGCGGCTGCGCAGGAGAGCCACCCTCAGGAAGGTGATCGTCATTCTCGTCGTGGTTGCGATGATCGCAGCGCTACTGGTCCCCGTCATCGTGCGGGTGGTGAGGGCGCCACCCGAGCCCGAAACGATCTTGGCGGCTCAGACCCCGATCGCATCGCGTAGGATGTCCCCATGAAGGAATTCTCGGTCACCCTCACCAACAAGCCGGGACAGCTCGCCATCCTCGCCGGGCGGCTCGCAGACGCCGGCATCCACATCGAATCGCTGGCCGCCATCGGCCTCGACGGGGAGAGCCTGGTGCGCTTCATGCCTGACGACGCCGTCGCCACCAGACACGTGCTCAATAGTGCAGGCGTCCACTTCGAGGAGCGCCCCGTCCTCGACACCTTCCTACCGAACGAGCCGGGCGCGCTCGCCGCAGTGACACAACGGCTGGCCGATGCCGGGGTGAACATCGACTCGATGTACCTACTGCACTCCAATGCCGAAGGGCTGCACTTCGCGGTCACCGTCGACGACCCCGACCTGGCCAAGGCAAACCTGGACTGAGCCCGGCTGGGCTGACGCCCACCGGTATTACGTATTACGTATTACGCAAAACCCCCACCTCGACTCCGTCGTACGAAGTACGTAATACGTAATACCGACATGGCCGTCAGGCCATGTCGAAGGGCGATCGGGTCATTATCGCGTGATTCTGAGAGCCGGTATGCCTTCGATGAACTGTTGACCAATGGACAGCCATGGTCGCTTGGCCGCGCGCTTTTCGGCCCGGTCACCAAACGGTGAATCTCTCGGGACGATCCTTTCATCGTCCTCGCTCAGAATCGGACGAGCCCTCGAACCGTTGTCCAACTTCGACAGTGCCGGAATGTACGGCATGTCTTTGGATGGGGTGCTCTCAACCGGCTCGAGCCGATGCATCCACCACCCGAGGACGGCAAGCCACGTCAGCATGATGGCAACCACGGCTCGTTGCGCCAGGCCAACCGTCTGCTGTGGCACCGCCACCATCAGCAAGGGGGCCACCAGCATCCCCAACGCGAACCGGAGCGCCGCCCCTTCCAACCCCCACCACCTCGTATCGCCGGCGAAGACGCCCCGCAGAATGAACGCGCCGATAATCAAGCTGAGGAAGAGAACAAGGCCGGCTAGGACGTGGGCTATCCCCGCAGGCGTGTAGCCGGTTGTTCCATCCTCGAGTAGGGGGTTCGTCTTGAAGATGCCAAGGACGATGAAACTGATACCGGCAATCTTCATCAGAGCCACCGGCGTCGCTACCAGCTCTCCAGGCTCAAACGATGTGTGAAGCCCGACAGCCAGTGCCAGGGTGCCGACACCGACTACGAAAAAGGCCAACGTCACCAGCCAACCGAACTGCCCGAGGGCATATTCACTAATGAAGTGTTCGAACGGGTTGAGGTCCCGTTGAACGAAGTGCAGAACGACAAAGGTCGCTACGAAGTAGGCGACTCCGGCAATTCCCATGCTTCCGAGCAGCCGAACGAACAGAAACCTACGGCTTATTGGCTCGGCGGGAGTCGTCACACGACCTCATTTGGGTATCCGGTGTTGAACATACGTGGGACCCGTCAAGCATTTTACCGCTACTTCGCATCGGGGGGAAAACCAGCCGGTGAATTCTTTCCAAAGGCTTTACCCGGTGGCTGGGTCACACGATATCGATGGTGAGGTCGCCGGCCAGGCACGGCTCGGCTTCGTAACACGTAATACGTAATACGTAATACGTAATACCGACATGGCCGTCAGGCCATGTCTACACCATGTCCACTGCGCTCAAAGCCCATGACACGTCGTCCTCAGGATCCTGTACAGCCAGGTGCAGCGACCAGCCACCAACCTGTTCCCCCGGATCCCATAGGTACCAGTTGAGCTCCTCGGCTTCGACGAGAGCATCGTCATCTTCGGGTAACTCGTCATACCCCAGCAGCTGGGCAACGACCCACCAGGCCAGGGCGCGTCCGCGGGGTGTGCCGCGACGACTCCCGTAGGCGCCTCCGCTGGCCGCCGCCCACACCATGGCGGCGAGCGCTTCGGCCAACGGCACCTTGGCGATACGGGCCCGGCGCGGGCCGATGGCGCGAATCGCCGCAGGGACGTCGCCGGCGATGTGTACCGCGTCGGCGTGCCCACCACTCTCGTCCCACCACGGCTTCACCAGGTCGAGTAGCGCATCCACGACCGACTCGTCGTCGAGACGCGTCCCGGCTTCCGGAAGGTCGATCCAGGCGAGCGCAGTGCGGTCACCCTCGGGAAAGTCGACGCCATCGCTGCGGTATACGGCAACCGAGTATTTCGGCTCCCAGCTCCTTGGCGCGATGGGGATCTCCAGTATCGACCTGTCGATCTGGGCCGGATCGACAAGGTCGCCACGCAGAGACCGCTCGTAAGCCACCATGGCCCGAACCGTCGGGGTGTCGAGATACGCCTCGAGGTCGTTCCACGGATGGCGAGATGCCGCAACCTCCCACAGCGGCCCTGGGCCGTAGCGCCCTTTGCCGTCTCCGACTACCGCCGCGGCGCGAGCTGCGGGAGCGTCCAGGGCAATCCGGTACTCGGCATACTCGGCCGGCCCCCACACCTGCTTGCCGCGCTCGACCGCCTCGTTGCACCGGTCGCGCGTCAGCTCGATGCCGTCCCAATCACGGGCGACCGCCAGGCCGTCGATGAAACGGACAAGGCCGTCCAGATCGCTGGACTCGACGAGGGTGGTCAGGGCATCTTCATCCATCGCTTGGCACGTTAGGCAGACCGCCGCACCGCACCGGTGAGGAAGGCGTCGAATCGAGCCTGGCTGTCACCGAGATCGTCCCATGACCACGCCTCGACGGCCTGCTGGCCCTCGTAGTACGGCAGGACGTCGACGGCGTCGATGACGTCCCATACGGGATGCCATGCATCCGTTGGGCCCACCTGGCTATAGCCGTCGAGCACGGCGGCGGCGGCGCTCTCTCCGTGGTCCATCGCCAGGTTGATCCTGAGGTGGCCCAGATCGACGGCGAGCGGTCCGACGCACCCGGAAAGCCAGTCAAGCACTGCCGCCAGTCTGCCGTCGCGCCACAGCAGGTTGCCGCCGTGGTAATCGCGATGGATGAAGCCTGTGGCGGTTTCGGGCGGCGTCTCGCCGGCGATGGCAAAGGCATCGGCCCACACCGCGGGGTCCTTGGCCCACCGTGGAACCTCCAGTTCGAAACCCTCGTTGTACCGCCGGTATCTCCAGGCGATCGGCCCCGATGGCACGGCGTGGATGTCGACGAGGTTGGCAGCCATGCCCTCCACCCAGCGGTCCGGGAGGGCGGTGGCGCCTTCGACCCAGCTCATCAAGACCGTAGGCGCACCGGCGTGCGAGCCGTCGCCGTCCACCGCGATCAGCCGGGGAACCGGAACCCTGGTGGCTGAAAGCAGGTCGAGGACCGCCGCCTCGTGGTGGGCCTTCTCGGGCCGCTCGTCGAGGATGTCCGGTCGATCAAAGCGCTTTGCCACCACGCTCCGCCCGTCGCTGAGGTCGACCCGGTGCACGGTGGCTGTTGTCCCGTAGAGCACGATCGCCGAACGCACCGGCGACCCGGTTTCGGTTTCGATCCAAGCCTGCGTTCGGGGTGCGAGCTGGGTCACCGCCTCTTGGCCCGTTTTCGCTCTGATTGCCTGAGGTGCCGTTTGCGGACTCTGATGGCTTTCGGTGTCACTTCGACGAGTTCGTCCTCGGCGATCCATTCGATGGCCAGTTCGAGGGTCATCGCTCGCGGCGGCTTCAAATTGATCGCTTCGTCGGTCGAGTGCGTCCGGATGTTCGTCAGCTGTTTCGCCTTGGCCGGGTTGGCTTGCAACTCCTCTGGCCGGCTCGACTCGCCGATGATCATGCCCTCGTAGACATCGACGCCAGGCCCGATGAACAACTCACCTCGCTTCTGCAGATTATCCAATGCGAAGCCGGTCGATGTGCCCAGTCGATCGGCGACCATCGCCCCGCCCTGGCGGTGCGGTAAGTCACCGGCCCAAGGTATCCACCCTGCATGATGTTGATGGACAAGGGCCGTTCCCCTGGTGGCCGTCATCAGGAGGGAGCGGAACCCGATCAGCCCCCGAGCAGGTGCCGTGACCGTGACGATCGTTCGTCCGGTGTCTCCTGGTCGCAGATCGGTAACCCGTCCCTTGCGCGGTGCCGCGGCCTGGGTCACGGTGCCGACGTGCTCATCCGGCACGTCGATCACGGCGCGCTCCACCGGCTCGTGGCGTATGCCGTCGATCTCTCGGACGATGACCTCGGGCCTCGACACCTGGAGCTCGAATCCCTCTCGCCGCATCGACTCGATCAGAACGGCAAGCTGCAGCTCGCCGCGGCCGGCGACCTCGGTCACCTCGGGAGTCGATGTTTTCTCCAGCCGAATCGACACATTGCCGAGCACCTCGCGGTCGAGTCGGTCCCTGATCTGTCGCGACGTCAGCAGGCTGCCTTCGCGCCCAGACAGCGGCGATGTGTTGGCGCCGAAGCTCATCCGCAGCACCGGCTCATCGACCTCCAGGCGCGGCAGCGGCTGCGGATTGACAGGATCGGCAAGGGTGTCCCCGATCTCGACCTCGGGGAAGCCGGCCACCACGAACAGGTCGCCGGCAACTCGCTCGGCGACCTCGACTCGCCCGAGGTCGACAAAACCCATGAGTTGGGTGAGCCGGCGCACCCGGGGCGGTTCCTCCTCGTTGGCGTGGCACAACGCGACCTGATCGCCGACGCGCAACGTCCCCTCGACGACTCGACCGATGGCGAGGCGGCCGAGGTAATCGGATGCATCCAGGTTTGTGACCAGCGCTTGGAGCGGTGCATCGGGATCCCCGGACGGGCTCGGGATCGTCTCGATGATCGCATCGAACAACGGGGCGAGGTCGGTGTCGGGCCCGGGGATCCCGGTTCCGATCATCGAGCGGCCCTGGCGGGCGATCGTCGAGATGATCGGAAACTCGATGTGATGATCCTGCGCATCGAGGTCGAAAAACAGCTCGTACACCTCGTCGGCTACCTCTTCGATCCGGGCGTTGTCGCGTTCCACCTTGTTGATCACCACAACCGCCGGTAGTCCCCTGTCCAGCGCCTTGGAGAGAACATACCGGGTCTGCGGCATGGGCCCTTCGGCTGCATCGACCAGTAGCAAGACCCCGTCGACGAGCGCCAACGCCCTCTCGACCTCGCCACCGAAATCTGCGTGGCCCGGGGTGTCGACCAGATTGATCCGGGTCCCATCCCATTCGACCGACGCCGCCTTGGCAAGGATGGTGATGCCGCGCTCGCGTTCCTGATCGTCCGAATCCATGACCCGATCGATGCGTTCCTCATGGGCGGAGAAAACGCCGGCGGCATCGAGCATGGCGTCGACGAGCGTCGTCTTGCCGTGATCGACGTGGGCGATCAACGCAATGTTGCGGATGGAGGAGTCGGGCATGGAGGTATCAGGGTATCGACTCGTGTTCGACACCGTCGCTCGGGCTCATGACGGCTGTGCCTCCGAGCTGGGCCCGGATCCGCCCTAACCTCGACCAACCCGCTGCGAAAGGTATTCGTGGGCATCCGCTGCGCCATCGTCGGACTCCCCAACGTCGGTAAGTCCACTCTGTTCAACGCCCTCACCGCCGGGGAGGTCGCAGCCGAGAACTACCCGTTCACCACGATCGAACCCAACATCGGCGTGGCCAACGTCCCCGACGAGCGTCTCGCCGAGATAGCGCGGATCGTGGGCTCCGCCCAGGTGGTACCGACGGTGGTCGAGTTCGTCGACGTCGCAGGCCTGGTCGAAGGGGCATCTCACGGCGAGGGTTTGGGAAACCAGTTTCTTCACCACATCCGGGAGGCAGACGCCATCGCTCAGGTGGTGCGCTGCTTCGAGGATCCCAACGTGATACACGTCGCAGGCACGATCGACCCGGTCGCCGACCTGGAGACCGTCGACACCGAGCTCGCCATCGCCGATCTGGAGAACGTGCAGCGCGCCATAGCCAAGCTCGAACGACCAGCACGGGCAGGCGAGGGCGACGCCAAGACCCGCCTCGCCACGCTGGAGCGGGTCGAGTTGCATCTCGCAGCGGGGCGACCGGTGCGGTCCCTCGAGCTCACCGACGTCCAGCGTCCCATCGTGGCCGACCTGTTCCTTCTCACCGCAAAACCGACCATGTACATCGCCAACGTCGCCGAGGACGGTCTTGGCGACAACCCGCTCGTCGGTGCGGTTCGCGGCTACGCCTCAGCCCAGGGGGCGGACGTCGTCGTGATCGCCGGCAGCCTGGAGGCCGAGCTCGCCATGCTCGACGAGGCTGATCGCACCGAGTTGCTCGCCGAATATGGGTTGGAGGAACCCGGTCTCAACAAGGTGATCCGCGCTGCATACCATTTGCTCGGGCTGCGCACGTTCTTCACCGCCAACGACAACGAGGCTCGGGCTTCCACGGTCAAGGCTGGGGCCACCGCCCCACAGGCCGCCGGGCAGATCCACACCGATTTCGAACGGGGATTCATCCGGGCCGAGGTTGTCTCCTATACCGATCTGGCCGCCGCCGGCAGCGAACAAGCAGCGAAAGACGCCGGCCGCTGGCGTCTCGAAGGACGCGACTATGTGGTTGAGGAAGGCGACGTGATCCTGTTCAGGTTCAATGTCTGAGAGTCAGGAGTCCGGAGTCGAGGGCCCAGAGTCGAGCCAGGGCCCGGCAGCTGTGAACCCAAATCCGGACCTGTTCGATCTGCTTCGCTCGCTGGATCTGCCGACCGGCGATTACGCCGTCTTCGGGAGCGGCCCAATGATCGTGCGCGGAGTCATCGAACCGACCAACGATCTCGATGTGGTTAGTCGAGGCGCAGCATGGGCAGCAGCGCTCAAACTTGGTCAGCTCGTCGATCTACCCGAGCACGATATCACCGTCGCCACCTTCTTTGACGGTGCGATCACCGTCGGTACCGAGTGGGCAATCGGTGACTTCGACGTCGACCAGCTGATTGATACGGCGGATGTGATCGACAGAATTCCGTTCGTGCGGCTCGAGCACGTCGTGGCCTACAAGCAGATCGCACGGCGTGACAAGGACCTTGAGCATCTCGAGCGGCTCGCCGAATACGAGGCCCGACGTCTCTAACTGAGCTGCTCTGTGATCGGCGCCATCATATTGGCTGAAGCTGAATTGGCCCTCCGGTGCGCCTTTCACTGGGTAGTGCCCGTGGCGGTCCAAATCGTATGACACGAGTTCCCTGGTCGACAGGTCTCACCCAAGAACTAGGAGCGCGGACCACCGTCGCCTGCGACAGTAAGGAACCAAAAACCGGGCGTCCATCACAAGGCTATGGTCGCAATCGTTGCCCACGAAGGACCCAAAGAGATGTCAACAGTGAGATACATCGTGGATGACGTGGCAGATTCCGTTGACTTCTATGTCTCAAAGCTTGGCTTCGAAGTCGAAATGCAGGTCCCCGCTTTTGCCAGCTTGGTGCATGGCGACCTGACGTTATGGCTTGCGGGACCGAGAGCATCGGCGTCCAGGCCGATGCTCGATGGCGCGGTACCCAGTCCCGGAGGCTGGTCCAGGTTCGTCTTGATTGTCGACGATTTGCAAGCCTTGGTCTCGAAACTCACCGAGGATGGCGTAGTTTTCAAAAACGACATCGTGGAGAATCAGGGGCGCAGACAGATTCTCTGCGCGGACCCTTCCGGTAACGTGATCGAGTTCCAGCAACCCGCGTAGGTTGTCTTACCGAACACGGCGTTTGAGTCATCCGTTTCGGTCCACTCGTTCCACGGACGTCGATTTGTGACATTCGCTATGTTCCCCGCACCGAACCCTCGGTCTGGACGAGAACACCCTGATAGCGAGCTGTAACGCCACCGCTGAGTGCGTTGTACGCGACGGACACCAAGACCCGTGGGGCGGCTCACCGCTAACTCGGATTGCGCAGCTCCTCGTTCCTCAGATCGGCTGACTATGGCGGTCGCCCTCCGTCTGACTACGTAGAGTAGTGGCCCTGTACTCTGTGTGGTTTTGGTCGATAATACATAGACATCGGACCTCTACACGCAAGGGATCGTTCCATGCCGATCAATCCTTCCGACAAGCGCGCAACTGGCGGCAGCAGGCATGCGTTCAGCACGCCGGATTCGAACGGCGCTCTCGGTCGGCGGCTGCGCTCGGTCGAGGTACTCGGCGAACAGCGGGGAACAATCCTCGTCATCATGGCTCTGATCGTCGTTGTGCTCCTGGGTGTGGTTGGGTTCGCCGTCGACCTGGGGTGGGCGTACTGGAACGGACTCGAGATCCAACATGGCGCCGACGCCGCCGCTCTGGCCGGCGTCATCTACGAACCCGGCCAGCGCACCGAAGCACACACCGAGGCGCTCGCTGCCGCATTTTCGAATGGGTACGACAACGGGTTGCCCGGGACCACCATCACCGTGCTCGACTTCGAAGATGATCCCACCGCGGTGGAGAACGACAGCCAGTTGCGAGCCACCGTCAGCCACGAAATCGACACCTTCTTCATCAAGATCTTCGGGATCGACACCCTCACCGTCGCCCGCACCGCGGTGGCCGAGTACATTGCGCCGCTGCCGATGGGGAGCCCGGACCCGTACTTCGGCAACGACCCGGCGCTTGGTCGCTGGCCCAATTTCTGGGGGAACATCCACGGCTACTACACGGCTAAGGCGTACGGGGACCGCTACTCGTCTCAGTGCATCGGTTGGAACCTGCAGCAGGGATGCACCAACAACCCCGAGCGCCGCCAGTCGCTCAACCCGGGGAGCCAGAATGCCGAGGGCGGGTACGTCTACGGAGTCGAGGTCGACGCGGCGTCGATCGGTTCGATCCTCACCGTTGAGCTGTTCGACCCGCAGTACTCCATCCAAGGCGGAGGCGACGAACTGACGGGTGACCAAACCGTCAATGGGCAGACCAAGGAGCAGACCCTCACATTCATGCTCTATGACCCGGACTCGACGCCGCTCACCACCAACGACGGCGGCAGCACCCTCCTATGCTCGGTGTCTTATGACGCACGGGATCCGTACGCCGACTTTGACGGAAACGGGTACATTTCGAACGGCGACGACCTGGATGGCGACGGCGACATCGACTTTGACGACGTCGAGATCGGATACCCGGGCGGGGTAGCCGCCCTGTGGGAGCCGTTCTGCACGGTCGCGATCGTTGAGGCTGGCATCTACCCGCTCCGGATCATGGTCAACGACCCCGGCACTTCCGACGACATGGCCCTCAATCGTTGGTCGATTCGCGCCTTCACATCGGGCGGTCCCGACCCCAGGGTCTATGGCCTCGGCACCATGTCGATCTACGCCAACGTCGACGGCACGGCCGGCCCTACGACGTTTCACCTCGCCGAGGTACTCGAGATCCACGCCGGGAAGAACCTCATCATCGAGATGTTCGACCCGGGCGACGCCGCTGGCAATCATTCGGTGGAGATCCAGGATCCCTCCGGCACCGCCCCCCCATGCGAGTGGGTGGCCGTGGAAGACGAGACCGGCGCGACCACGTCGGGCAGCGAAACAAGCTGCATCATTGCCACCACTGGCGGCGCGTTCAACAACTGGCTGGTCACCATCAAGATCTCCCTCCCCACCGACTATGTCTGCGCCGCCGACTGTTGGTGGAAGGTCGTCTACAACTACCCCGGCATTACCAGAGACTCAACCACCTGGTCTGCTCGAATCGAGGGGAGACCGGTCCATCTCACCGAGTGATCGCCGAGCACCTCCAAGATGCTCGGCCCTCACCGCTCGTACTCGGCGCTATACGCTGGCCCCGAACAGCAGCCACTCCTCCGAAACACCTTGAACGTGTACGTGCCGTAGCGCTGAGTGTGTCTGCCCGACACCCAGGGATGGCCAGAACCCGTGACCTCGCGCTACTTTTCTCGCCAAGCCAGTCGGGATCACGGGATCCGTTCCCGGGGAGCGCTCAGGACTCAGAGCGTTCTGCCAGGTAGTTGCGGATCATCGAACTGACGGTTCCGATGGCATTCGGGTTGTAGCCCTCGGGCACGATGATGTCGGCGTACCGTTTCGACGGCTCGACGAACTGGATATGCATCGGGCGTACCGTTGCCTCGTACTGCTGGAGCACCGAGTCGACCGTGCGCTTGCGTTCGATGGTGTCACGCTGCAGCCGCCGCAACAGTCGCAAATCGGCATCGGTATCGACGTACACCCGCAGATCCATCAGCTCGCGTAGCTCCGGTTCGGCGAGAACGAGGATCCCTTCGACGAGGATCACGGACTCCGGCCTGACCGTCACCGTATCCACTGATCGGGTGTGGGTGGAGAAGTCGTACACCGGGCGCTCCACGGACTCCCCGGCGCGGAGCCGCCGCAAATGGTCGGCGAGCAGCTCGGTTTCGAGCGAATCCGGGTGGTCGTAGTTGATCTGAGCCCGCTCTTCGAGCGAGAGAGCGCTCTGGTCCCGGTAGTAGGCGTCGTGAGCGATCAGTGCGACGTGCTTCGGGCCGACGATCTCAACCACGCTCTCGGCGATGGTCGTCTTCCCTGAGCCCGATCCGCCGGCGATGGCAATGATCAGCGGCTGTTCCCCATGGCTCCGGTCCGGCCAACGGGCGGCGGCAGCTGCGGGTGTATCGGAATCGAGGCCCATTGGACGAACATTAGAGAACTGAGCCTTCAGCCATGAGCAGACCGTGAACCGTGAACCGGTCACCGGCCTCCAGCCACCGGCCAACGGCCCTCGGCCCTCGCGAATCGGGATCTGGAAGCCGTCGACTCGCCTCCTACGGCACTCCACCGCTCGGATACCTCCCACCTTCGGCACTACCCCCAAAACGAAAGAGCAAATACGACTTGCGACTTGCGACTTGCGACTTGCGCCGTCAGCGCAAGACGATGTCGCCCGACATCGTCTTGATCCGCAGCGTGGCGCGCTTGGTGGGCTCCGCGTCACTGGGGGTGACGTTGTTATGCAGCGACCCGGAGAGCGTTGAGATATTGGCCTCGATGGACATGCCGGGAGCGAGCCCGACGACGACGTCACCAGACATCGACACCACGTTGAGGCTGGGCCCGCTGAAGAGACCAATGTGGGTGTCACCGCTGGCGGATTTGGCGACGGTGCGACCGCCGGCTTCACCGACGGACAGGTCGCCTGAGGCGGTGCTTATCGACAGATCACCGGAAACGGCGTCGACGCGGATGTCCCCGGAGGCGGAAATCCCGTCGAGGTCGCCGGCCACTTCCCCAATGGAAACGTCACCGCTTGCGCTCTTGATCTTCGCCCGGCGGGAGACGGCACCGAACCGCACGTCGCCCGAAGCGGTGGCGACGAGCAGGGTCCCGGTATCGACCGATCCATAGATGTTGCCGGACGCCGTCTTCAGATCGACGTCCGACTCAGGTGGCAGCGCCACGGTGATCGACACCCCCGACTGGAACCAGCGACGCCTACCCTCCCTTCGCAGCCGGATCGACACCAGGTCTCCGGCATGGGTGATGTCGAAACGGTCGAGGGCCGCCTCGTCACCCTCGAGAAGGACATCGATGCGGCCGGCTTCGCCTGCGGTGAGCACGACATCCGAGCTGGCCACGACAACGACCAGCTCAGCGCGCCCCCCGACCTCGAAGCTCTCTTCCCGCTTCATGTTTCGATGGTCCCGCTGAAGCGGCGACCGGTGGTCCGGTCGCGCGTCTTGCTTGTCAGTGTCTTCAGCACATATGAGTTCACGGAGTCGCCCGACTCGCCTGCCATTTCTTCGAGAACACTTTTGAGCCTGTCGGAGAGGCGCAGCGTGATGCGGGCCTCCAGCTCGTCGGTGCCGATGGTGATCGGCGTGCCACTGTCTTCGACCGTCAGGATCGGCGTTCCCTCTTGGAGCCGGACCGTGACTGCCTTGTCGGGGAGCTGGGCGTCGACCTCCTCGGCGGCCTGCTCGGCCAGCCGCAACGCGGCACGCTCGATGGCGGGCTGCAGCGCCCCGATCATGACCTCACCGGCGCGGACGACGGCAGGGTCGTCCCCGACCAGCTGCAACTGTCCGGTCAAGGCGTCTTCCACCTCGACAACGACGGCGCTGATGTCCACCAGTCAGCCCTCTCTCCTGCGGCTGATCATCCGGATGGCGTAGCGCCTACGCCGATCGTCCTCGGAGCCGTGGGTCACCTCTTGTATGGCTCGCATTGCCTGCGGGTTGTTGTACCAGAACATGTTCGCCCCTTTCCCATCCCGGTTCTGCCGGAACGATGTCAAAATAATGTCATATTAATGTCACATTGTCAAGTGGCTTGTTGCTGTCGGCAAGGGCTACCCTGCTGGGTACCACCCCGGGGAGCTCTCGAAGCTGAGAGGGCGGCTACGACCGCCGACCCGCGGAACCTGATCTGGGTAATCCCAGCGGAGGAAGCGCGTGGAGAACCTGCGAGCCATCGTTCTGACCGACGGAGACCCCGTTGCCGGGCCGCTCGCCCTCCCGGGCGATGCGTTGGTCATCGCCGCCGACGGAGGGCTTGGTTTGGCGTCTGCCCTCCATCTCACCGTCGACGTCCTCGTCGGCGACATGGATTCGGTGTCCGCTGAGGATTTGGAGCGGGTGACGCAGTCCGGTGCTCGTATCGAGCGCCACCCAACCGACAAGGACGTCACCGACCTCGAACTTGCCCTCGACGAGGCGACCGCAGCCGGTGCGACCGAGATCACCGTGATCGGCGGTTCCGGCGGCCGGCTGGACCATCTACTGGCAAACGCCCACCTGCTGTCGCGGCATCGCTACCGAAGCATCGCCCTCCAATGGCTCACCAGCACCGAGACGGTGCACGTGTGCGATCCCGACCGACCGGTCACCATCCGTGGTGCCGTCGGCAGTCGGGTGTCGCTGATCCCGGTCGCAGGTGCCGCCGGCGGCGTCGCCACGACCGGGTTCCACTGGCCGCTCCACGGCGAAGACCTCCCCGCCGGCTCGACCCGCGGGATGAGCAACACCATGACCGGCGAGAAGGCATCGGTGTCGGTGACCGCCGGCACGTTGCTGGTCGTCCAGGAAAGGACAAGGCCATGAATCCACGAACGACATCCGCCATCGCGGCGGCCGCACTGCTCATGGCCGCCTGCTCGTCGACACCCGACACTTCAGAGGTCGTCTTGATGACCCACGACTCCTTCCTCGTTTCCGAGGACGTGTTGAGCGAGTTCACAGAGGACACCGGGATCACGGTCATCCTGCTACAGGCCGGCGACGCCGGGGCGATGGTGAATCGGGCGATCCTGACCAAGGACCATCCGCTAGCCGACGTGCTCTACGGCGTCGACAACACGTTTCTGTCGCTGGCGCTTTCCGAGGGCCTGTTCATCCCCTACCGCTCGACCGAGATCGACCACGTCCCTGCGGAGCTTCGGGACCCCGAGGACCGGGTGACCCCGATCGACTTCGGTGACGTGTGCCTCAACACCGACATTGCCGGTCTGGCCGCTCTCGATGTTGATCCGCCGGTCGCTCTGCGAGACCTCACCGAACCCGCATACGCGGGTCTGCTCGTGGTCGAGGACCCGTCGACCTCGAGCCCGGGATTGGCGTTCCTGCTAGCCACCATCGACACCTTCGGCGAGGAAGGTGACTACACGTGGCACGACTACTGGAACGATCTCGTGGCCAATGACGTCCGTATCACCTCGGGGTGGGAGGCCGCATACAACCTGGAGTTCTCGGGGGGATCCGGAGTAGGGACCCGACCGATCGTCGTCTCCTACGCCACCTCCCCGCCTGCCGAAGTGTTCTTCGGTGACCTCGACGAGGCGCCGACAGATGTCGTGACCTCAGGGTGTTTCCGCCAGATCGAATACGCCGGCATCCTCGCGGGGACGTCAAACGAGCAGGCGGCCCGCCTGCTGGTCGACTATTTGCTGTCGTTGCGGTTCCAGGAGGACATTCCGCTCAACATGTTCGTGTTCCCCGCCAACCGAGATGCGGCACTACCCGACGTGTTCGTCGAGCACGCCACGCTACCGGACAACCCGGTGACGATGGACCCGGACCGCATCGATCAAAACCGCGACCGCTGGATCGCCGAATGGGCGGCGATCGTGCGATGAGGTTGCGGACCGCAGCCATCATCGCGTTGCCGGTCGCCTTCCTCGGATACTTCTTCGTCTACCCCCTCGCCACCATCCTGCTCACCGGCCTCACCTCCGGAGACGCCGGCTCGGCGTTTGCCGCAGTGGTGACCGATCCGATCTTGCGGTCGGTCGCCTGGTTCACCTTGTGGCAGGCGGTGGCTTCGACGGTGTTGACCTTCGCCGTCGGTCTCCCCGCCGCCTACGTGTTCGCTCGATATTCGTTCCCAGGGCGCTCGGTGTTCCGCGCCCTCACCCTGGTTCCGTTCGTGCTCCCCACCCTGGCCGTCGCCACCGCCATGCTGGCCCTTCTCGGACCGACCAGCCCGTTCGGGATCGACCTGCGGGGCACGGTGTGGATCATCCTCATCGCCCACGTCTTCTACAACCTCGCCATTGTGATCAGGGGCGTCGGAAGCTTTTGGGAGCACATCGATCCGAGCATCGAACGGGCGGCAAGGGTGCTCGGCGCAAGCCGTATCCGGACGTTCCTCGAGGTCACGCTGCCGCTGCTGCGCCCGGCCATCCTGTCGGCGGCGGCACTGGTGTTCCTGTTCACGTTCACTTCGTTCGGGGTCGTCCTCGTCCTCGGCGACCTCAGCCACACCACCATCGAGGTGGAGATCTGGAGACAAACAACCTCATTCCGTCGCCTCGACATCGCGGCGGCTCTTGCCATATTCCAGCTCGTCGGGGTGGGTCTGATCCTCTTCGCCTACAGCAGGGCCAGCCAGGTCCGCCAGCTGCAGCTCCCCTACCGGCCACCCGGCGAGACGCTGCGAAGGCCTCGAACGGCCGGGGAACGTTGGTTCGTCGGCGGAACACTCGCCGTCCTTGCCGTCATCGTGGTGATTCCGATCGCGGTGTTGGTCGGCAAATCGCTGACCACCGCCACCGGCTTCGGGTTCGAGAACTACACCAGCCTGTTCACACCCACGCTCGGGGTCACGGCCCCCAATGCCATCGGCAACACGCTGCGCTTCGCCATCCCAGCGGTGCTGATCGCAACCCTCATCGGGATGCTGGCAGCCGTATCCATCGCCTACGAGCGCGGTAGGATCGGCAGGGTTTTCGATACCGCACTCATGCTGCCACTCGGCGCCTCGGCGGTCATGATCGGATTCGGGTTCCTCGTGGCCCTCGACGAGCCGATCGATCTGCGGACTTCCGTCATCCTGATTCCGATCGCCCACTCCCTGGTCGCCATCCCGTTCATCGTTCGCAGCACGGTGCCGGCGATGCGCTCGATTCAGCACCGGCTGCGCGAGGCGGCGGCCGTTCTCGGTGCCTCCCCCGCGGTGGTGTGGCGGGAGATAGATCTGCCGATCATCAGCAGAGCGGTGGCGGTCGGGGCCGCATTTGCGTTTGCAATTTCGGTTGGTGAATTCGGGGCCACCGCGTTCATCGTCAGACGGACCTCGACGACGATACCGGTCGCCATCTTCCGACTGTTGGGCCGGCCGGGGAGCTTCGGGAGGGCGATGGCACTCTCTGTGATGCTGATGGGCCTCGCCGCCATCGCTGCTTTGGCGGTCGAGGCGCTGCGCGGTGCTACGACCGGCGATATCTGATGCTCGAAGTCCGCGGCATCACCGTGCGCTTCGGGCCGGTCGCGGCGCTCGATGACGTGAACCTGACCGTCCCGGACCGCTCCATCCTTGCCCTGATCGGGCCCTCGGGCTCGGGAAAATCCACTCTCCTGCGGGTCATCGCCGGTCTCGAGCACCCGCATGCGGGCGACACTCGTTGGGATGGTGAATCCATCCTGGAGGTTCCGCCGCACCGGCGAGGCTTCGGGATGATGTTCCAGGACTATGCGCTGTTCCCCCACCGGACCGTTTCGCAGAACGTGGCCTTCGGTCTTCGTATGAAGCGGTTCGACGGCGACGAACTCGCCGCGCGCACCAAGGCATCTCTCGACCTCGTCGGTATGGCCGGCTACGCGACCCGCTCGGTGGGCACGCTGTCCGGCGGCGAACAGCAGCGGGTCGCTCTGGCCAGGACCCTGGCTCCGGAACCGCGGCTGGTCCTCCTCGATGAGCCCCTCGGCGCACTCGACCGAGTCCTGCGGGAGAGACTCGTCGAGGACATGCGCGACATCTTCGAATCTTTGAGCGCAACTGCTCTCTATGTCACCCACGACCGCGAGGAAGCCTTCACTATTGCCGATCGGGTCGCGGTGATCGACCAAGGACGCATCATTGCGGACGGAACGCCGGAGGAGATCTGGTACCGGCCGACAACGGCGAGGGCGGCGGAGTTGATCGGATTGGAGAATCGGCTCTCCGAAAAGGACCTGGCGTCGCTGGGTCTCCCCGGGCCCGCATCGGCGCCCGACTCGACAGTGCTTCCACCGAGCGCGATCAACCTGAGTACAGACGCGACGCCCAATAGCACCGTCGTTCGGGTTCGATTTCGCGGAGGTGGTTATCGCGTGACCGTCAAGATGGACGGCGGGTCCCTCCTCATCGCTTCAACGGGCAGCCGCCTCGCAGAGGGAACACGAGTCAGGGCCAGCGTCGATCCGTCACGGCTCAGCCGGTTCGGGGAGTGATCAGTCGAGCAACTCGGCGGTGAACACGACCTTGGCGAAATCATCCTGCAGGTTCACCTGCGTGTACCGAGCGAGTTCGCGTGCCCTGAACACCTGATGGTTGGGGGCCACGATGTCAAAGGTAAACGTCGCATCGCTGACGAAAAGCACCTCGTATCCAAGGTCGCTGGCCATGCGGGCGGTGGTCTCGCAGCAAACGTTGGTCTGGATGCCACAGATGGCAACCCCACCGATTCCGTTCTCTTGGAGCCAGCCATGCAGGTCGGGTTTGCCGAGGAAGGCCGAGTGGGTGGATTTCACGACAAAGAGATCGGGTTTGCCGGTGATCTCGTCCTTCAACCCGTTTCCGTCGCGGTTGGGGGCGATCGGCGACAGCTCGTTCTGTGAGTCGTGGCGGACATAGACAATGGGCCAGCCGTGCGATCGCCACGCCTCGAGCAGCTTGGCGACATTCGCCTCACATTCGGGGTTGTTGCGCTGACCGTAGAACGACTCGTCGTCGAACCCCTTCTGCATATCGACGACGATGAGAGCGGTGCTCTCAGTCCAATCTGTCACGCCGGATTCCTCTCCTCCGAGAAGGCTGCGACTTTACGAGAACAGCAGCGGGCCAAGTTTGGCGAACTCGTCGCGAGACGAGTGCGGCACGATGTAGCCCTCTTCAACACGGATGTCATCGACGTGTTCAGCGATGTCCTCAATAGAAATAGTTCCATCTTTTTCCGGGTGTTTGAAGTACCCGGTGCACAGTCCGGTGAATATCCTGCTGACCGACCCCGCTCCAACCGACCACACCTCACCGCTGAGGTCACATCCCTCGGACGCCAGGTAGGCGACGGCGGGAGCCACGGATGCAGGATCTGCCGCATCCGCCATCTCGCCGAGGATCTCCTCGGTCATCCTGGTGTTGGCGATGGGGGCAACCGTGTTGACGTTGATTCCATACTTGGCGCCTTCGAGCTTGAGCACGTTGGTGAAGCCGAACAGCCCTGCCTTGGCGGCGCCGTAGTTCGACTGGCCGAAGTTCCCGAACAGGCCCGATGCGGAGGACGTCATGATGATCCGGCCGTACTGCTGCTCCTTCATGCGAGCAAACGCCGGGCTGGTCACATAGAAGGCCCCCTTCAGATGCACCGCCAGTACCGCTTCGAGATCGTCCCACCCCATGTTCAACAACGTGCGGTCGCGTAGGATCCCGGCGTTGTTGATCAGGATGTCCACCCGGCCGAAGGAGTCGATCGCCTTCCGGACGATCGACTCGCCTCCCTCGGGCTCGGCGACCGAGCTGTATTCGGCGACCGCAACACCCCCGGCCGATTCGATTTCGGCAACCGTAGCGTCTGCGGTCTTGGCATCCTTTCCTTCCCCGTGCACCGACCCGCCGAGGTCGTTGACCACGACGGCGGCGCCTCGCGATGCCAGCAGCGTCGCATATGCCTTGCCCAACCCTCCGCCTGCCCCGGTCACGATGGCGACTCGGTCCTGAAAGTCGATCATGGGCCCTCCTTACTCGGGGACGGCGAACCGTAGCGCGATTATCTCCCCCCTCAGGGGGGGTCCAAACCGCAGGGAAGGGAAGGGGGTCAAACCGTAATCGCGACGATAGCCCTGACCCCCTCCTTCCCGCACGCTCCGCCTGTGGTCCACCTCCCCCTGAGGGGAGGCTAGGAGTCATCCGATGACGGACGACAGCTTTCCCGCCAGGTCGCCGTTCGGCTTCACCACCACGTTGGAGAGCCCGAGCCATGACCCGAGCTCGCCAAGCTCGGCGGCCAGAGCGGACGCTACTTGCGACGAATCTTCGCCCTCTTCGAGGTGCGAGCCCTGGACGAGCAGCGCACCAGTCTCACGATCAGCCTTGAGGTCTACCCGGGCCACCAGCGCGCCGTCCAACAGAAACGGCAGCACGTAGTAGCCGTACTGGCGCTTCGGCTTTGGCACGTAGATCTCGATGCGGTAATGAAAGTCGAACAGGCGCTCGACGCGGTCGCGGTTGAAGATCAACGAGTCGAACGGGCTCAGCAACGCGGTACCGACGGCTCGGCGGGGCAGGACGGCTTCGGGATGGACGAAGGCCGGACTCCCCCACCCGTCGACGGCCACCGGCTCGAGGTCGCCTGCTGCGGCCAGGTCGGCGATCACCTTCCGCGCCGTCGGGACGTGGAGCCGGTGGTAGTCGGCAAGGTCGGCTGCGGTGCCGACCGCGAGGTGGCGACCGGCATCCATCAACAGCATACGAAACGCCTCGATTCGGTCTGGTGCATCCGCAGACAGGGCCTCCTCGGCTATCACCCGCTCCGGCAGGTCATACAGGCGGCTGAAGTTGGCGGTCCGGTACGCGGAGACCAGGCCGCAGGCAAACAGCCATTCGAGGGCGTGCTTCCCCGGCTGGTATCCCCACCACGAGCCGCCCCGCTCGCCGGGGTCATCCAGGTCACCGACCGTGAGCGGCCCGCGCTGTCTGACCTCGTCGAGGACACCGTCGATGTATTCGGGACGTTCCGCCAGGATTTTCCGCACCGAGCCCCATGGCTCATCGGCGTGCGCCTGCATGCGCCAGCGAAATCTCGGGTACAGCGGTGTCGGGAGTAGCGACGCCATGTGGCCCCAGTACTCGAATAGCTCGCCGGAACCGGTGGTCCATCGATCGAGCGCCGCCCGGTCGTAGGACCCGAGCCGCGAGAACAAAGGCAGATAATGGGCGCGCACCAGGACGTTGACCGTGTCCAGTTGCAGCACCCCCAGGGTCGCCAGCACCTTGCGGAAGTGCCTGACGTCGATCCGGCCACCAGGGCGGTGCTCGGAGAACCCTTGCGCGCCAAGCGCAAGGCGTCGCGCCTGGTTTTGGGTCAAGGTCCGCATGTCGTCCCTTTCGGTGCCGTGGCTACGCTACCTCGCATGCTTCGCACCCTTCGTGCTGCGCTTCGCACGGTCGTCCTGACGCCGCTGTTCCTGATTCATACCATGCGCATATCGGCCAAGGTCAACCGGATCGGAAGACGCGATCGCAACTCGCCGCAGATCGAGGCGATCGCCCAAGAATGGGCACGACGCTTCATCCAGATCCCTCCGATCACTCTTACTGTGGAGGGGCTGGAGCACGTCGATCCTGGCGCCCGGTACATCGTCGTGTCCAACCACAGGTCCAACTTCGACATCCCGGTGGTCGTCAGGGCGATGCCGTTCCCAACCCGGTTCATCTCCAAGCAGGAGGTGTCCAAGATTCCGATCTTTGGCAAGGCGGCGGTGACAGCAGGCGTGGTCATGATCGATCGGCAAACGGCGCGAGCCGGCCATCAAGCCCTCAATAGGGCGGTGGTCGAGAGCTTCGAGCTCGGTTACTCGATCTTGCTGTTCGCCGAGGGGACGCGGAGCCGAACTGGGGAGATGAGCAGGTTTCAGCGGGGCGCGGCCAGGATCGCCATCGCCACCGGGACCGACATCCTCCCCATCGTGATCGCCGGCACCTTCGACGTGAGCCCTCCGGGGTCGGCGATTATCTACCCGGGAGAGGTGACCGTTCGTATTCTGCCACCAGTCGACCTGACCGCTGCGACCAAACAGGATGTCGCTTCCATCACCGACGACCTGCGGTTGCTGATCGGTTCGACCTTCGAGGACATGACCGCCGAGCAGCAGCATCAGTCGTAGATCCCGATCAGCCAGGTCTCCCCGTCTCGCACCTCACAGAGGAAGGCACCCGCAGAGGTGACGATCTGCCACCGGTCGGCCGACTCCTCGCCTTGCCACCAGCGACCCAAGCGCCGCCACGGACCGGCCCAGGACAGGACCGGCACCCAC
>JADFIY010000022.1 GCA_022566415.1 Acidobacteriota bacterium | reverse complement strand
CTGGGCTTTCGCCCCCTCGTTGGAGACGAAGAAATTGGCATGGACCTCGGATACGGCGACGCCGCCACGACGGTAGCCCTTGAGACCGAGACCGTCGATGATCCTCCCTGCGGCGTCTCCATGTGGGTTCTTGAACACCGAGCCGGCGTTGAGCGTCCCCCCCGGCTGATGCTGCTTGCGCCAGCGAGTCACCTCGCGCAGGATCTCATCGCCCCTTGCTCGGGACTGCTCGATGGTGCGAAAGCGGGCCGCCACCACGACATCGGCATCGCTCAGGTTGGAGTGTCGGTACGCCAGATCGAGGTCGGCCGGCTCGTCGCTTCGCTCTTTCAGTGTCAACCGATTGAGAATGGTGGCGTCGAGCAACCAGGTCGCGGTGTCCGACCCGTGACCGCCTGCGTTCATCCTGACCGCTCCCCCAACCGAGCCGGGGATACCGACAAAAAATTCGAGCCCACCACGATCGTGGTCTGTGGCGAATCGGGCCAGTCGCGGCAGCGGCATGCCTGCGCCTGCGGTCAGCGACCCGTCCTCGTTGATAGCCGCTTGCAAAAACGCCCCAACCAGCCGGATCACCAGTCCGGGAAAGCCATGGTCCGAGACCACCAGGTTGCTCCCTCGTCCCAGCACCAGGAGCTCGACGTCGCCGGCCGACCGCAAAACCGCATGCAGCGTGTCCTCATCCTCGACATCGGCGAACCACGCTGCAGCGCCGCCGAGTTTGTAGGTCGTGAGCGGCGCCAGGTCGACATCGCGTTGCATCGAGGCGTGGCGGGTCCTGATCACGCTCGATCTCCATCGCCCTCTGCCAGCAACGGCCAAATCGAAGCGACATCGCCGGCTCCCATCAGCACGACCGTGTCACCACTCTCCACCCTTCCCCGAAGCACCGCAGGAACGTCGTGGAGCAAGGGCACGTACTCGACGCTCCCACCGGCTGCTGCAACGGCCTCGGCAACGATGCGACCCGATACCCCCGGTTGCGGGTGCTCACCGGCGCCGTACACGTCGGTGACGATGATCCGATCGGCTGCGGCGAGCGGAGCACCGAACCCTGGTGCAAGGTCGGCGGTCCTCGTGTATCGATGTGGCTGAAACACCACCCAGAGCCTCCCTTCGGTCCCTCTGCGCGCGGCAGCAATGGTGACCTCGACTTCGGTTGGATGATGCGCATAGTCCTCGAGAATCGTGACTCCACCGCGCCGTGCCTTGACCTCGAATCGGCGCCGCACTCCTCCGAAGGATCCAAGCCCGGAGGCGAGGCATTCGCTGTCGAGCCCGAGCTCGCTGAACAGGGCAACAACACCCGCCGCGTTCCTGGCGATGTGGGTGCCTGGCTGGGGCACGGTGACATCCACAGCATCGTGCGGTCCTTGGAGGCGGAACGACACCCCTGTGGCGGTGGTTGTCAGATCGATCACGCGCCACGCCGCCGTCTCGCCCGTCCCGTAACCGATGACCTCGGTTCGTTCGGCGAGCCGTTTGACACCGGGATCGTCGATGCAACCGAGCACGGGGCCATCGGTCGAGGCTGCAACCTGAGCGAAGGCTTCCTCGAGGGCGGAGACAGTCCCATAGTGGTCGAGGTGGTCGGCTTCAATGTTGGTGACGAGCATTCCCGACAGATGAAGATGACGGAAGGTGCCGAAAGCCTCGTCGGCTTCGAGCACGAGGAGGTCCCGGTCGCCGAGATGGGCCCCGGTGTTCAGGGCAGTGATCTCTCCGCCAACGACGAACGACGGGTCCCGCCCGCACGCCCGAACCGCAGACACTGCCAGTGCGCTGCTTGTGGTCTTGCCATGGGTGCCGGCAATGCCGACCGTTGGAATTGCCGCCGTCAGCGCGTCGAGCAGAGCCGGTCTCCGCCACACGGTCAATCCTGCGTCGACAGCTGCTCTCAGCTCGGGGTCGCTTTCGGGGACGGCGGTCGATGCGACCACGAGCTCGATGTCGCCAAGACGTTCCGGTCGATGACCTACCCACGTCTCGACCCCGCTGTCGGCCAGTCCGTCGAGCAGGCTGCTCGGCTTGAGGTCCGAGCCCGTGACCCGATGGCCGAGCTGAGACAGGAACTTTGCCAGGCCCGACATCCCGGCGCCGCCCGCACCGATGATGTGGATGCGCCGCGGCGCAACGAGGTCGAACGATGCGGGGTCAGGCATTGGCCACCTCGAGCACGACGTCGGCGACGGTGGCGGTTGCGGTTGGACGCCCAACCGTTGCCGCCGCAACCGCCATCCTTTTCATTCGCTCCCGGTCCGCGAGCAACTCGGCGAGCAGGTCGGGAAGAGCCGAGACCTCATCCTGGTCAACGATCACACACCCGCCGGCGGCCTCCATCTCGCTGGCGTTCTCGCCCTGGTAGCCCCTACCCGCAGGAAGAGGGACGACGACGGCCGGCGTGCCGGTAGCGGTGAGCTCGCTGATCGTCAGCGCTCCAGCCCTGGATAGCACCAGATCCGATGCCGCATAGAAGCGCTCCATATGCCCTTCGTACGGGACGGTCACCCATCGGGGGTTGTCGGTGGCGCGGGCGGCGACCGCATCGTGGTTGGCTGGTCCGGTCACGTGGAGAATGGCGTACCCGGAGTCGAGGATGCGACCGGCGAAGCCGACGACCTGTTCGTTGAGCGCCACTGCGCCCTGGCTCCCGCCGAACACGCCGAGCACGGTCCGTTCCGAGTCCAGTCCATACCCGGCGATTGCGTCGTTGCGAAGGTTTGGATCGTACGTAGCAATGGGCTCGGTCAGTGGATTCCCTGTCAGCTCAGCTCCGATCAGCCTGGGAACTGTCGCAGGGAAGGCGACCAGGGTCCTGGCCGCTCGTCTGGTCGCGACCCGGTTGGCGAGACCAGGCACTGCGTTCTGTTCGTGGATCACGATTGGATAACCGGCTGAGGATGCACCGAGACCGGCGGGAATCGTGACATAGCCGCCAAAGGCGGTGAGCACGCCGCGGTCACGGCCGTTGAGGTTGTCTTTGACCGTCCGTGCCGCTCGGCGGATCATCAACGGTAGGCCCACGTTTCGCAGCGAGAGCGACCGCCGCAACCCGCGTATGTCGAGCCGGACCAACTCGAATCCCGCTTCGGGGACGGCTGTGGTTTCGAGTCGTTCCCCTCCGAAGAACACGATGTCGGAGGCCGAGACACCACGGCGCACGAGTTCTCTGGCGACGGCAATGGCGGGGACGAGGTGCCCTCCCGTGCCCGCCGCGGCGAAGGCGAATGTCATGATCGGCTGGTGCCGGCTCTGGCGATGTTGACCAGGATTCCCACTGCGGCCAGGTTGATCAGCATGGCGTTGCCCCCCGATGACACGAACGGCAGTGGGACCCCGGTGATGGGCAAGGCGCCGACCACACCCCCGATGTTGACCAGAGCTTGCAGCGACAACCAGCCAACAATACCGACCGCCAGCAGCCGGCCGAACATGTCAGGCGCCTTCAGTGCGATTCGGATCCCGAGGAAACCGAAAGCGGCGAACAACACGATGACCAGCGATGCGCCGACAAAACCGATCTCCTCGCCGATGATGGCAAAGATGAAGTCGGTGTGGGCGTTTGGCAGGAAGGACCATCTGGCGCGACTGGCGCCGAGGCCGACCCCGAACCAGCTTCCTGTGCCCAACGCGACCAGACTCTGCACAGCCTGGTGTCCGGTGTCGAGCGGGTCGGCGAACGGGTCGAGGAAGCCGGTGATCCGCGCTCGCCGGTAATCCATGGCAAGGGTACCCCCCACGGCGAGCAGGCCGCCCAGGGTGGCAGCGCCTGCCAAATAGCCGATCGGCGCCGTCGAAGCGACCATGACGGAAAAGGCGGTGCCGGCGACGAGCAGCGCGGTGCCGAAGTCCGGCTGGAGGAGCAACAGCACCGATATCGACCCGACGACGGTCACCACAGGCACCGCAAAGTGGCCGAGCTTTCGTAGGAGCGGGCCCTTTCTGGCCAGGATCGCCGCCAGGACGATCACGGTCGCCAGCTTGGCAAACTCCGATGGCTGGAGGGTGATCGGTCCGACCTCGATCCAGCGTCGCGCCCCGCCCCTGACGTCCCCAAGGAACAGTGTCGCCGCCAGGCCGGCGACACCCAGCAGGTAGATCGGAACCGCTACGCGCTCGTAGAAGCGATAGGGAACCCTCGTCGTGATGACGAAGGCTGCGAGCCCAAGACCGACCCAGAGGACCTGGCGCTTGATATAGAAGAGGGGATCCCCGGTTTCTCTGATCGAGACGACCGAGGATGCACTCAGCATCGCCCCCAGCCCGACGATCAGCAGCATCACAACCGGGACGACAAGCAGGATCGATCGCCGTTCCCGCACCGCGACGGCGTTGGCCCGGCTCCGACGTCGCCACCGTGTCGGTGGCTCCGGCACGTCGCTGGTATCGAGCATCGAGCCAGCTTGGTCGAATCGCCTCGTCGTGCTCGTCATTTCGCCACCTCCGCCAGCACCAGGGCCGCGAATCGGTCGCCACGCTCTCCGTACCCGGAGAACTGATCGAAGCTGGCACAACCGGGTGCCAACAGCACGACATCGCCCGGCTCGGCAACTCGTCTCGCCGCCTCGACCGCGGCGTCGAACTCGACCACGACCGTCATCGGGACATCGCTACCGGCGGCCAACTCGGCCCCGGCCTCGCCGTAGGCAACAAGGTGAAGCACCGTTGGTCCGACGATGCCGGAAAGGTCTAGCCCCTTGTTGCGGCCGCCTGCGATCAGCACCACGCGCTCGTAGGACGTTGTGGCGGCGCGGGCGGCGTGCGGGTTCGTGGCCTTGGAGTCATCGATGAACATGACACCGTCGATGGTTCCGACAAGCTCGCGCCGGTGCGGCCCGGGAGAGAACCGAGCGAGGGATCGCCGGATTCCCTCCTCGGTGGCGCCGGCTTCCGTGGCGAGTACCGCAGCAAACGCAAGGTCGGCAACGTACGACCGGTCGGCGGTTGGCAACGGGTATCGGTGGTCACGAAAGACGAGCTCGGAGCCGCTAGCCCCCGCACCCCCTTCAGGGACTGTGCTTGCGCTGACGGGAATGGTGGTTGCGGCGGCTCGAGCCGCCAGCGCTACCGATCCCTCGTCGTCGACATCGTAGGCCAGGCGGTCGACGCGGTTCATGTTCTCGAAGATCCTTGCTTTGGCCTCCATGTACGCGGCAGCGGTGCCATGCCAGTCGAGGTGATCGGGGGCAATGTTGAGGATGGCGGCGACCTTGGGATGGAAGGTGTCGATGTAGCGAAGCTGGAAGCTCGAGGCTTCGATGACGACGACCTCGTGGTCACCGTCGACGATGCTGCTCACCGGGGTCCCGATGTTGCCTGCGGATACGGCACCGACACCGCTCTCGGTCAGCATGGAGGTCGTCATCGCCGTCACCGTCGTTTTCCCGTTCGTCCCCGTCACCGCCACATACGGCGCCCCCAGATGCCTGGCTCCGAATTCGAGCTCGCTCCACACGACGATGTTGGCCGCTGCGGAGTCGACCAGCGGTGGCGCATGCTCCGGAACGCCCGGCGAGGTGACAACTGCATCAACCCCACGCAACTGCGTCCGATCCCAGGCACCCGTCACCACCGCGAACCCTTCGCTCCGCAGTCCAGCTGCCGCCTTCTCGGATTGGTCGTAGACGCTAACGGTATGCCCGCGGTCCCTAGCCAGGCGGGCCGCAGCCGTACCGCTCACCGCAGCGCCGATGACAAGCATGTTCACAGTCCGGCTCCCGTGGCGGTTGATGCCACAAAGTCGGCGTAGAAGATCCCGATGCCGAGGGCAACCAGGATCCCGGCGATGATCCACAGCCGAATGATCACGACGGTTTCGGGCCAACCCTTCAACTCGTAGTGGTGATGGAACGGCGCCATACGGAAGATTCGCTTCCCGAATACGCGAAAGGCGAATACCTGCCCGATGACCGACATGGTCTCCAACACGTACAGGCCACCGAGGATGATGAGGAGCAACTGGGTGTTGGTGAGCAGTGCCAACGCGGCGAGCGCACCTCCGACTGCCTGGGACCCGGTGTCACCCATGAAGATCTGGGCAGGGGCGGCGTTCCACCACAGGAAGGCGAGCACAGCACCCACCAGTGCGGCGCCGAACCGGCCGAGATCGAGCGCACCGTTCGGGTCGACTCCGTAGAAGGCGATGTTGCGGAACTGCCAGAACGCGATCAACACGTACGCCCCGAACACCAGGGCGCTCGATCCGGCGACGAGGCCGTCGAGCCCGTCCGTCAGGTTCACTGCGTTGGCCGCCGCGGTGAGCATGAGCAGGACCAGCACGAAGTACAGGGCGGGACCGAGGTCGATCCCAAGGGGTCGGACGAACGACAGCTCGGTGGATGCCCCGAACAGTTGAGCTACCCAGGCAAAGATCCCGGCGACGACGAGCTGGCCAAGGAACTTCCATCGTTTGGAGAGACCCTGGTTGTGTTTCGCCGCGTGTTTCTCGTAGTCATCGAGGAAGCCGATGAAACCCATGCCGACAAATGCGAACACGGCGAGCAGCCCCTCTGGTGCAAACGGATGGTAAGTGAAGTCGAGCCCGGAGCCGAAGCTGAACAGCCGAAAGTGGGCGGCGCCGTACCCGAGCACGGCTCCGAGCAGGATGACCACGCCACCCATCGTGGGTGTCCCCTTCTTGTGCATGTGGCCCTGAACGTCCTCCTGGATGAACTGGCCGATGCTGCGCCCTCTGAGAAAGCGGATGGCGATCGGCGTCGCCGCGATGGTGAAGGTGAAGGCGACGGTTGCGGCGATCAGCAGCTGGATCACGGTCGTGCCTCCTCGATGAGCTCGGCGGCCAGTCGCTCCAGACCGACGGAACGGGACGCCTTCACCAGGACCACCGACCCCGGCTTGGCTTCATCGCGCACGATGCCCGCGGCATCCGACTGTTCGGCCACGTTTCGCCCACCCGCGGCCTGGGAAAGACCGTGGTCCCGGCCCACGGTGATGACATCGAACCCGAGATCCGCTGCGATTCGGCCGACGCGCTCGTGTTCTTCTTCGGTCACCGGACCGAGCTCTGCCATCTCGCCGAGCACCGCGATCCGGGGTCCTGGCATGGCGGCGACGGTCTCCATGGCGGCGACCATTGAGTCGGGGTTGGCGTTGTAGGCATCGTTGACGACGGTGATCCGGCCTTGGTGAACCTCCATCCGCCACGGTGCGGCGGTGGCGGTGGCGAACCCCTCGGCGATCGCCTCCAGATCGAGGCCGAGGACCAACGCCGCGGCGGCAGCAGCGGCCGCGTTGATCGCGTTGTGGGCACCAGCCATGGCGAGCTCTACGGCGGCCGAGGCACCGTCGGCGTGGAGCACGAAGTGGGGTCTTCCCTGCTCGTCGACCGTGATGTCGGAGACCTGGACACCGGCTTTTGGGGTACGGCCGAATGTGATCGTTGGCCCCGGGTGGGGACGGACCAGACGGGGCTCATCGTCGGGGAGCACCGCCACTCCCCCTTCCACGAGCGATTCGACGAGCTCGAACTTGCCGTCGGCCAGGGCATCTCTGGTCCCAAATGTCTCGAGGTGGACCACCCCGAGGTTGGTGATGATGGCTATATCGGGGAGAACGACAGGTGCAAGCCAGCGGATGTGCCCGAGCCCGCGCGATCCGACCTCGACCACGAGGGTCTCGGTGTCGTCGGCAGCGGAGAGGACGGTCAGCGGTACCCCCACCTCGTTGTTGAACGACCGCGGAGAGGCGAAGCTCCCGGGAAGCGCCGCGGCAAGCAGGTCCTTGGTCGATGTCTTTCCCGTCGAGCCGGAGATGGCGACCACTCGCGCATCGAGCTCGCTCCTGCGGGCGGCGGCCAGGTCTCTGAGCGCACGGGTTGTGTTCTCCACCTCGACTCGCGGCATGATGTCCCCGGCCGAGCCGCGTTCAACGACCCCGGCAACCGCTCCGCCGGCGATAGCTGTTGCGACGAAGTCGTGCCCGTCGTGGTGCTCGCCTTTGATGGCGACGAACAGCGCGCCCGAGGTGACCGAACGCGAGTCGGTAGACACGGAGTGGATCCGCATCGATGCGTCGCCGTCGACGACGCCATGTGTGGCCGCCGCCACCTTGGCGAGGGTCCAATCGAGTGGCCCGGTCACGCCGTCACCTCCCCCATCGCAGCCCGAAGCTCCTCTGCGGCGACCATCCGGTCGTCGAACGGGTGGATGGTTCCGTCCACTTCTTGCCCGGTCTCGTGACCCTTGCCCAGGATCAGGACCAGGTCCCCCTTTTCGGCGTGAGCGACCGCGCTCCTTATCGCCAGGCGCCGATCGGGTTCGGTGAAGGCCTCTGCGCCCGAGGCCAGCCCTGCGGCCACCTCGGCAATGATCAACAAAGGATCCTCGGATCGCGGGTTGTCGGACGTCAAGACCACCAGGTCGGCTCCGGCGGCTGCCCGGCCCATGGCCGCTCTCTTGGCCCTGTCGCGGTCCCCTCCGGCCCGGACAACCGCGATGACCCTGCCGTCGGTGAGCCGGTGCGCACTCTCGATCATCGCCGCAATGGCGTCCGGAGTGTGGGCGTAGTCGACCACTACCCCGAACGGCTGTCCTTCATCGACCGTCTCGAAGCGTCCCGGAATTGCACCGACGACGGCAAGCCCCGCGGCAATGGTCTCCTGGGTGCATCGCAGCTCGCGAGCGATCGCCGCCGCCAGCAGCGCGTTGCGTATGTTGAAGCGCCCTGGCAGAGGCATCGAGGCCCGGTAGCTCCCCTCGGGCGTGATCACGGTGAAGGTACTGCCGTCCAGGGTCATCTCGACGTCGGTGGCGGTGATGTCGGCAGCCTGATCCAGTGCGACGGTTGTCACCGGCATCTGAGCGGTGGCGGCGATGGAACGGCCGGCCTCATCATCGACGCCGACCACGGCGCGCTCGGCCCCGGCGACATCGAACAGCCGGCTCTTGACTGCGAGGTACGAGTCCATGTCACCGTGGAAGTCGAGATGGTCTTGCATCAGGTTGGTGAACGCAACGACCCGGAACCATACGCCGTCCACCCGGTGGAGAGCCAGCGCATGGCTGGACACCTCGACCGCAACGACGTCGACGTCGGCCTCGACCATCCTTGCCAGCAAACGTTGGAGATCGGATGCCTCCGGTGTCGTTCTCGACAGAGCGATATGGTCACCGGCAATGCGGGCGCCGACCGTGCCGATCACGCCCGGGGTGCCCCCGCCTGCGGCGACGATCGACTCGATGACATGGGTGACGGTTGTCTTCCCGTTGGTTCCCGTGATCCCGACGACGGCAACGCGCTGCGAGGGCTCGCCGTGTACGGCGGCAGCCAGTGGACCGAGCGACGCTCTTGTGTCCTGAACGACGAGCTGGCTGTAGGTGGCGTCGGCTGCTCGATCCACGGCGACGGCAGCGGCCCCTGCGGCGAGCGCCGCATCCACGAAGTCGTGCCCGTCCATCACCAGACCGCGTACTGCGACGAACAGGTCCCCGACCTTCACCGCTCGCGAGTCGTGGGTCACATCATCGATCGATACATCGTCCCCGATCACCGAGGCCGGGCCTGGGATGCGATCTGCGAGTGTGCTGAGCAGCATCACCTCAATCCTTGTCCGGCGTTACGCCAAGCTGGTGAAGAACCGACTCTGCGATCTCGGCGAACACCGGAGCGGCCGAGGCACCACCAAACTTGAGCTCGGTCCCGTCGTCGAGTAGACCGGTTGGGGCATCGAGCACGACGACAATCACGATCGCCGGATCGTCGATTGGCGCGATGCCGACGAACCAGGCGATGGTCTCGTCCTCGCTGTACACGCCCTCCTCGACGTCGAATTTCACCGAGGTCCCTGTCTTGCCGCCGACGCTGAATCCGTCGATCCGCGCCCGCCGGCCGGTGCCGCCCTCGACGACGCCGAGTAACATCTGGCGAATGAGGCCTGCGGTCTCAGCAGACACCACGTGGCGGCGCCGCGGCTCGCTTACGACCCGTTCTCCATCGGGCCCGATGATCTCGGCCACGACATGTGGCTCGACCCATTCTCCGTCGTTGGCAATGGTGGCATACACACCCGCCATCTGGAGCGGAGTTGCGCCGATGCCGTACCCGATCGCAGCCGAAGCCCCACAGGTGGAATAACACCAGGCGCTGTAGTGGTCGAGCCGACCTGCGGCTTCTGGGTTGAAGTCGATCGACGCCGGCCGACCGAGGCCAAAGGCATCGAGGAATGCGTAATGCCGCTCGTTACCCAACCGGCGCTGGATCTCGATCGTGCCGACGTTTGATGACTTGGCGACGACATCGGCGACGGTCATGGCGCCTGGCAGCTCCGAATGATCCTCGAACACCTCATTTCCGATCGTGATCTCATGAGGGGTCTCGATCATTGTGGTGGGTCCCACGATGCCGAGCTCGAGTGCGCCGGCAACGGCAACCACCTTGAGCGTAGACCCTGGCTCGTATACGTCGGCAACCGCTCGATTCCGCAACGTCGCCGGATCGAGAGCGCTCCGATCGTTTGGGTCGAAGGAAGGGAGGGACACCATGGCAAGGATCTTCCCACTGGACGGATCCATCACGATCACCGAGCCGCCAAGGGCTCCCTCCTCGATGGCGGCGCCGAGTGCCAGTTCGGAGGTGTGTTGGATCTCACGATCCAACGTGAGGATCACGTCCGACCCCGGTATCGCAGGCTCGATGAGGAGCTCCCCTTGCGGGATCGCCCTCCCTGCGGCATCTCGCTCGACGATGCGTGACCCAGGGCGTCCGGCGAGGGCACCGTCCATGATGGCCTCGATGCCTTCGATCCCTGCGCCGTCGTCGAGACGGGTGAGACCAACGACTGGCGCGGCGAGCGTCCCCGATGGGTAGATGCGCACCGGTTCTTCCACGAAGGTGAACCCGTCGAGCCCGGCCTCTTCGATGGCGGTCGCCAAGACTTCTTCTTCGGCATGCTCGAGTTGACGTGCCAGTGGCACGTAGCGCCCTTCGCTCTCGAGCTTGACCGCGACGTCGGCGATGTTGGCGCCAATGAGAGGGCCGATGACCGCAGCGGCCCCCGCCGGATCATCGATCAGCGCAGGGTCGGCGACCAGGGAGCTGCCGTAGATGGTGACGGCGAGTTCGATGCCGTCTCGGTCGTAGATCGTTCCCCGCTTGGGCAGGATCTCCTCGTGGCGCACCCGCTGATCGAAGCCCCGCTGCGACAGCATGGCGGCATCGGCACCTTGCACCTGGAACAGCCGGTAGCCGATTCCAGCCCACGCCAGGATCATGACCACTCCGAGCACAACGACCCTGGCGTCCTGCAGGCGCCACTGCGGCCGGCCCACGTCAGGCTCCCCTCAGTGGGAGCCGGCGAGGCGCCAGATGACCGCCAGCGTTCGGCCTGGCCATGGTTGCCCTCCTGTCACGGCAGCTCCGAGAGGAGCGACCTCGATGCGGTCCATCGTGCCGCTGCGTAGTTGGTGTCGTAGGCGACTCCCGAGGCTTCGATCGTGATGCGCACCTCCGGGTAGACGAGCCCGAGGCCGGCAGCGGCCTCTGTGATCCGTTGCGGGCTCTGCAGCCTCGCCACCTCGAGGCGCAAATCCCAGTGGATGCGCTCCTGGGCAGCGACTTCTTGGCCGATCTGGTGAAGTTCGAATGCGGCCCGATCGAGCGAGATACGCGAGTAGATCAAGGCGAAGAATGCGAGGATGACGACCAGCGTGAACACCGCAAGTGGTCGTATCCTGGTGCGATCGCGAACCCCGCGGGCGGCCCACCGGGTGGTCAACGCGCCCGCGGTCATGAGGTCACCTTCTCCACCGCTCTCAGCACCGCACTCCGAGCCCTCGGGTTTTCTTCGATCTCCTCGGCATTCGGGAACGTGCGGCCCAGAGGGCGCAGCTCGGCAGCGCTGTCGTATCCGCGCACCGGGAGATCGGGCGGATAGGTGCACCCCGCAGCCCCTGTTGCGAAGCGCCGCTTGACTAGGCGGTCTTCGAGGGAATGATATGAGATCACCACGACTCTGCCTCCTGGCCGGATTGCTTCGATTGCCGCATCCAACCCAGCGGCGAGGGCCCCCAGTTCATCGTTGACCGCGATCCTGAGGGCCTGGAAGACCCTCCTGGCCGGGTGGCCCGGTCGCCTCGCTGCGGCAGGGATCGCATCTGCAACCACGGCCGCCAGCGTCTCGGTGTCGTCGACGGGGCGTGCTGCGACGATGGCGCGGGCGATTCGGCGGGCGAAACGCTCCTCCCCGTAGTCGCGGAAGATGGATGCGAGGCGATCGACGTCCCACTCGTTGACCAATTCTGAGGCGTCCAGCTCGGCATCGGGCCCCATCCGCATATCCAGTGGACCAGCTCGCCGAAACGAGAAGCCGCGCTCCGCCGTATCGACCTGATGCGAGGAGATGCCGAGATCCAGGAGTACGCCGTCGACATGAGGACCACCAGGTGGGTCGGTGCCACGCTCACCGGCGACCACCTCCGCCAGCTCGGCGAAGTTGGCCTGAACCAGAGACAGGCGCGGGTGGACGGGGGCGTTGGCGATGGCGTCGGGATCCCGATCGATACCGATCACGGCTAGCTCTGGAAACCGATGCAGGAGGGCAAGGGCGTGACCACCACCACCGAAGGTCCCGTCGACAATGATGCCCACCGCGACCGGCTCCATGAAGTGCACCACCTCGTGCACCATCACAGGCTCGTGATAGGTCGAGCTGGTCTGATCCATGGTCAGCCCCCCGGAACGCTGGCGCCACCATGGAAGCGGGCGGAGTAAGGGGCCTTCCATATGGCATCCGGGGGGCTGACCACAGTCCAGACCAAACGAGTCGAGAGTCCTGAGTCCTCAGTCCAGAGTCCAAGACGCGCCGGAGGAGAGTGCGGTCGAAGTGCGGCTCCAACCTGAGACCCTTCTGGCTTTCGACTCTCGACTCTTGACTCTTGACTCTCATATTCCATCCTCCGACAGCACCTCCTCGATCCCGGCGTAGTACTCGTCGGCTTCGGCGGCCACCGACTCCCACACGTCCGTCGCCCAGATCTCGATGTGATCGGCCACGCCCACCACCGCCAGGTCCTTCTTCAGCCCGGCATACGTTCGCAGCGCTTCTGGGAGCTGAATCCGCCCCTGACCATCGAGACGCTGGTCGGTCGCCGAGGCGAAGAAGGACCGTGAGAAGTTCCTGGCCCGCCGATCTGTTCTTGGGAGGGTGAGCACGCGACCTGCCTCGTCTTCCCACCGATCCATCGGAAAGACGTACAGGCAGCGCTCTTGACCCTTGGTGACGACGCACCCTGCTTCCAGCCCCTTTCGGAACTTGCTGGGCATCACAACCCGCCCCTTGGCATCGAGTGCATGGGTGTATTCCCCGAGAAACACGCGTCTGCGCCTCCATCACGGTTCGATCACCATCCTCCACGGATCGCCACTATGGCCCACTGTCTACCACCTGTCAACCATATCGGCCCCCAACGGCCCCCGCTTTACCACTGATTCGACGGCGACAGAGCCGGGTAGCCTCTCCGCCATGGAGCGGCCGATTGTTGTCGTCGGGCTGGGAGAGATGGGTGGGGTGTTTGCCAAGGCCTTCCTGAGTGTGGGTTACCCGGTCTATCCCGCGCTTCGCCATACCTCGATGGAGGATGCCGCCACAACCGTCCCCGACCCGGCACTGGTCCTGGTCACCGTCGGGGAAGCCGACCTGGATGAGGCGCTTGCCAGCCTTCCTGCAATCTGGCGCCCCCGCGTTGGTCTGATCCAGAACGAACTGCTCCCGCGTGACTGGGTGAAACACGGGATCGAAGACCCGACTGTTGCGACTGTCTGGTTCGAGAAGAAGCCGGGAACACCGGTCAAGGTAATCGTCCCCACCCTTGTTGCCGGGCCGCAGGCGGAGCTCGTCGCCACCGCCCTGGATCGGCTTGGCGTTGCGGTCAAGGTCATCCATCGTGACGAACTGGTCAACGCCCTAGTGGCCAAGAACCTGTACATCCTGACCGCAAACATCGGCGGTTTGCACACGGGCGGGACGGTGTCCGAGCTGTGGAACGGGCATCCCGAGCTCGCCGGACCGGTCGCCGCCGAGGTGCTCGACATCCAAGAGTACCTGGTCGGGGAGCCGCTCGATCGGGAGATCGCGATGGATGCGATGGTGACCGCTTTCGCCGCCGACCCGGACCACGGGGCAACGGGCAGGAGTGCACCACGCCGCCTCCAACGGGCTCTTCGCTTCGCACGCAGCGCCGGGATCGCAACGCCCACACTCGAGGCCATCGCGAAGGAAGTAGATCAGTAGCCAAGACGCGTACCGATAGGTGACGTGTCGTATCGACAGAGCTGGAGCCTTTTTCCCGCTCTTGCCGCTCCGCGGCGCCCGCTCGGGCCACGGCTCCACAAGTGGCCTCGCGAACAGGGACTGGATCGCGCGCCCTTTGCGGAGCCTCTGGCTACTGATCTACTGATCTCCAACACCGCACGGATGAGGCACCTAGCCTGAGAGCAGAATCCAAGGAGGAACCGTGCACGTACTGGTAGCGACCGATGGAAGCCTCCAAACAGAAGAGGCGGCGAGTTTCGCACAGAGCCTCGCCACCGACGACGGCAAGGTGACGGTGCTGACAGTCGTCGAGATTCCGAGGAAGATGTTGCAAGACCTGCGTGACGTCATGGGACAGCAGCATGAGACCGGCGTCATCGAAGCCGGAGAATGGGTCGATACCCCGGCGGTTCCCTCGCAGACACCACGGAATTGGCCGGGCGATGATGCCGTCATCAACCGTTATCTCGACGACAAGCGGTTCCAGTGCACGGACCCGATCGTCTCGATGCTCAACGGTCGTGGCATCGCCGCTGAGGGGCTGGTCATAGAGGGCGAAAAGCCCACCGAATCGATCCTGGAGCAGGTCGACGCCCTTGGCGTCGACGTGCTCCTCATCGGCTCCCATGGCCTCGGAGCCTTCAGCGGCTTGCTCGGCTCGGTGGGGACCAAGCTCGTACGCGCCTCACCAAAGCCGGTGCTGCTGCTCAGGCGCGAACCCTAGAGGCTCCACAAATAGGACGCGATCCGGTCCCTGTCGGCGAGGCCACTTGTGGAGCCGTGGCCCGAGCGGCCCGCCGCGAAGCGGCGAGAGCGGGAAAAATCGCTGACTCCACAAATAGGACGCGATCCGGTCCCTGTCGGCGAGGCCACTTGTGGAGCCGTGACCCGAGCGACCCGCAGCCTCCGGGACAATGGCTGCACTTCTGTCGAGACGACCGGTCACCTATCGGCGCGCGCCATCAGACCTTGAGGTAGGGCTCCCACTCGGCATCCGGCATACCGCCGAGCGCGGCCGCGACCCAGCTGTCCCTTGGCGGAACCCGCGGATTGCGCCTCAACTGGAGGCCCGCCTCTTTGGGAGTTCTACCGCCCTTGCGAGTATTACACCGACGGCAAGCGGCGACGACGTTCCGCCACGTGTGTTCGCCGCCTCTCGAACGGGGAATGACGTGGTCCAAGTTCTCGGCCTTCCGCCCGCAATATTGGCAGGCGTCGCGGTCCCGATGGAACACGGTTCTCCGGTTCACCGGAACCCGCCTCGCATAGGGAACCGCCACAAATCGACGAAGCTGCACCACCGATGGCGACGCCATCGCGATGTGCTCGGAGTGCCATACCACGCCGTTGGACACGATGACATCGGCGCGGTCGGCAAGGACGAGCACCAACGCCCGCTGAACGGGGACGACCGACAGCGGCTCGAGACTCGCATTGAGCACAAGTGCGCGCGCCATGAGGAAAGGGTACCAGGGGTGAGAAAAACCCTGGGCGAAGGCAGGTATTTGCCTACTACGTAGGCAAATACGAATTACGTACCACGAGCGTCGGAACTGGCAACTGGACTCGCGACTCGGGATCTGGAAACGGGGAACTGGCAACTGGACTCGCGACTTGCGACTTGCGACTTGCGATCTGGGAACTGGTCACTGATCACTCCGCACCGGTCACCTACTCTTTTCGCCTCCTGAGCCCCCGGGCGGCTCGCCGCCATTCGAGATACGCCACGAGGTCATCCCCGGCAACGGTGGCATCAGGGTCACCGTACGCGGTGGTCACCCGCCATCGGACCAGATCCGCTTCGGGGATAGGGAGAAAGGGTGGCCGGGCCCACCATCGCTGCGGCGACATGGCCGCAAGAGCACCCAGCGCCGTCGGCCACAACGAAGGGCGTTTGGCTACGGCGACCATGGACCGGCTGAGCATGGTGTCCACCTCCGATCGGAAAGGCTAGGCGCTCAAGACCGCGTTCACCATGCACCGAAGACTCTCCTAGGCTCGGTGCGGTTGACGGCGAATTGGAGTCTGCGTGCCGGTTACATCCGACGAGCTTCAGTGGTTCGACCAGCGCTTCAGAGCCGTCGCCGACAACATAGAGCTGGTCATCCAGGGGAAACGGGAAACCGTTGAGCTGATCACCGCCTGCATGCTGTCCGGGGGTCACGCCCTGCTCGAGGATGTGCCGGGCGTCGGCAAGACCCTGCTCGCCAAATCCCTGGCAAGATCGATCGACTGCACCTACCAGCGGATCCAGTTCACCCCCGACCTGCTTCCCTCCGACATCACCGGAGTCTCGGTATGGGACAGGGAAGCCAGCCAGTTCGTGTTCCGCTCCGGACCCATCTTCGGCAATATCGTGCTCGGCGATGAGATCAACAGGGCGAGTCCAAAGACCCAGGCGGCGTTGCTCGAGGCAATGGAGGAACGCCAGGTGACCGTCGACGGGGTGACGAGGACCCTGGCTCCGCCGTTCATCGTCATCGCCACACAGAACCCCATCGAGCACGAAGGAACCTATCCGCTTCCCGAGGCCCAGCTCGACCGTTTCATGATGCGCCTCGCCATGGGGTACCCGTCGCGGGCGAAGGAGCTCGAGATGCTCGACACGCATGGGAAGCATTCGACCTTCGACGACCTCGATGCGGTCATCCACGCCGACGACGTCGTCACGATGGTCGATATCGCAAACCGGGTGTACACGTCGGAGATAATTCGCGGCTACCTGATCGACATCGCCGAAGCCACTCGAACCCATCCGGATCTCCTGCTCGGGGCGTCACCGCGAGCGACCCTCTTCCTGCAGCGAGCGACCAGGACCCGGGCGGCAATCGCCGGCAGGGAGTTCGTCACGCCGGACGATGTCAAGGCGATGCTGGAGCCAATCCTCAACCACCGCATGCTGCTCCATCCCGAAGCCCAGATGCGGGGAACATCCATCGCCAAGGTGATCGAGGACGTTGCCGGATCGGTCCCCGTCCCTGGATCGCAAGGCGCTCCCTAATGCCGACGACCAGAGGATGGGCGGCACTCGGCGTCGGGATAGCGCTGCCGATTCTCTGGTTCGCATTCGGTGAGCGGGTCATGCTCGCGGTAGGGATCTTCTTCATCCTTGCCGTGATGGTTGGAATCGCCTCCGTCCGGTCCGCTACCCCAAGCGTCAGGATCAGCCGGACAATCACGCCAACCCAGGTGCACGCTGGTGATCGTGCCGTCGTTCTCGTCGGATTGGTGGCCAGTAAAACGATCCACGCCGCCACCGTCATCGATCGGGTCTACGGTCTCGGCACCGCCCGGTTCGTAGCCAAGCGCATCGAGGCGAACGTGCCGATCGAAGCCCGTTATGAGGTGCTCTGTCATCCCAGAGGGGTCTACCGCATCGGACCGGCGACGGTCGCTATCGAAGATGCACTCGGTCTCGCCGAATCGGTCGGGGAGGCGAGGAACATCGACAGGCTCGTCGTGTTTCCTGCCGTCGAGGACCTTGTCGGCCTGCCCTCCGGCCACGGGCTCGACCCGACGGCGGACGCGACCCGCGCCAGCTTCTCCCAGACTGGAGGCGAGGACTTTTACACCCTCCGCGAGTATCAGGTTGGCGATGATCTCCGCAGAGTCCATTGGCCGACGTCTGCCAAACGCGACCAGTTGATGATCCGGCAGCTCGAGGCTCACTGGCAGTCAAGGGCACTGGTGGTTTTCGACCCGAGGGCGCAGGTGTACGCCGACGACGCCTCGTTCGAGCACGCGGTGAGCGGGGTGGCATCAATCGTGCGACACCTGTATCGCAACCGGTACCGGCCAACCGTCTGGACCGGCACCGGATCGTTCACACCCGTCGACACGCCCGAGGGATATCAGCGAGCCATGGAAGAGCTCGCCATCGTCCAGAGCCGCGGCGCCGTGGACCTGACAAGGGGCCTTTCCCAGGAGCGCAATCGCCACGGCAGCGGCGGGGTCCTTGTGATGATGACCGGCACACCCGACGACGGAGCCCTCAAGGCGTTCCGCATGCTCGACCGTGACTTTGACCGCAAGATCGTCATGGCGGTCACCCCGGATCCGGGAAGTCTCCTCGGTGGCCTGGCACGCACCGGGGTCAACGCGATCGTTGCCCAGCCCGGCGAGTCGTGGGCAACTGCTTGGAAAAAGGCGATGGAACGCACATGGTCTACCGCTACAGCTGGATAGCAGGGGCGGCCTCGATCGGGTTCGCGGTCTGGCGACTCAGCGAGGTCCTGCAACCGACGCGGTCGGGAGCGAAGTGGCAGCTGATGGTGCTCGCCTCGGTCTTGATCGGGATCATCGTCACCTGGGCTGCGGTCAGCTACCGGATGCGGGCCGGCTGGATCGCTCTGCTCAACCTGGCCCTGTTTGTGTTCGCTGCCGCCCGCTACGGCGCCCCCAACACCGGCGTGTGGGTCCTGCCCGGCCCCGACACATTCGCCACACTGGCAACGGAGATCGAGCGTGCGGTGGGACTGATCCGACATGGTGTGGAGCCGGTACAGCCCACCATCGGACTGGTCGTGATCCTTGCCGGCGTGTTTTGGCTGCTGGGCTCTCTCCTGGCCTTCGGTCTTCTCTCCGGGCGTCCGTTCGTCGCCCTGGCTCCCCCTCTGGTCATTGGGTTGCAGTTGCTCACTGTCGAACTGCAACCATCGTCCAATACGGAGATCGCCCTGTTCGTTCTCCTGGTGGCCACCACCACTCTCGCCGTCGGTCTCGATGAGCACGACCGTGGCGCAGGACGAATGGCCAGACCCGGCCACCACCCCTCGGCCGTCGGAGGCGCCCCGGTGTCCGCAGGCGCCCTCGGCCTGTTGGTGCTGACGGTGGTCGGGGCCATTGGGATCTCAAGTGCCCTTGCCAGCCGGGTCCCGACGGACGGGAACCTGACCTGGCGCACCGGTGGCAGTTTGACCACCGGGTACTACGGCGGAGTCACCTACAACCCATTCGTCCAGATCCACCGCGGCCTGGTTTCACAGGCCGGAATTGCGTTGTTCACCGCCAGGCTGGACGGCGCCGTGGACCCACGCGACGTCTACTACCGGCTGATCACCCTCGACACCTACGACGACGGAAAGTGGTATGCGGCAGAGGGCCAGATGCTCCCCGCTTCGGACGGGGTATTCGAGGATAAGGACTCTGGCTATGCCGGCACAACGGTGCCGGTCAACGCGGCCCTCACCATCCACGCTCTTCGCCAGGAGTGGCTCCCCGCTCCGTATGCCGTTATCGGTGTTAGTGGCGAAGAGGCCGCCTCGTTCCGAATACGCACCAGCGACGTCTCGGTGCGGTTTTCGGGAAACCGCACCTACAACGGCATGGAGTACGCGGTTGCGGCCGATGTGCCGGTGACGGACTCGCGTGCGATCGTGACCGACGAGAACGGTCGACTCTCGCCGCTGTTCGCAGTCGCCGCCGAAGAACAAGGGACGGTTCCACAGGCGGACCCGACCATCATCCATCGCGAGCTCCCTGACGCAGAACGTTACGTGCTACTCCCCGATGATTTGGATCCGCGGATCGGTGGCAAGGCGCGGGAGCTCACCGGTCGCCTCAGCACCGCCTTCGAGAAGGGGCTGGCACTCGAATATTGGTTCCGCGAGACCGGCGGTTTCATCTACAGCCTCGACCTCGACCCGGAGCAGGGCCACGGCCCTGACGTTCTCGCCTCGTGGCTGTTCGACCGTACACCGGACAACCCCGGCTACCGCCGCGGCTACTGCGAGCAGTTCGCCACCTCGATGGGCGTGATGGCCCGCAGCATCGGGATTCCGACTCGTGTCGTGCTCGGCTTCACCCCCGGTGAAGTGACCGAGAACGGCGACGTCTTGGTGAGGGACCTCAACGGACACTCATGGGTTGAGCTGTGGATTCCCTCGCAAGGCTGGATGCGGTTCGATCCGACACCTCGCGGCGACGGGATCAACCCTGCCGCCTACCGGACAATCGCCGCTCAGCTCGGCTTCGACGTTGCTTCCTACCTCGGACAGGTACCTGAGCTGCCACCCGAGCCTCAGGCCGCGGATGTGCCAAACCCCGGCCTCGGCGCCCAGCTGGAGCCTATCCGCACCCCGATCCCGCGCCCAACCGGAGGCGTCGACACCGGAGGAGGGCTGGCGCTCAATTGGCCGACCACTGCTGTGATCCTGGTCCTCGCCGCTGGGATCATCGGGGTGGTACCGGCGCTCAAGTGGGCCCGGTACCGGGCAAGGATGCGGCGGCTGGCGCACGGTGATGTGTCGGCGGCCTGGGAAGAGGTCGTTGCCAGGCTTGCCGATCTCGACCATGGCGTCGACGCCGCAGCGACTCCGCACGAGGTCGCATCGACCGTCGACGCCGCGCTCGACACGCTCGCCCTCGTCTACACCAAGTCGGTGTACGGCCCCGAGCAAGAGGTGAGCACAGGCGACCTGGAAGCGGCGACGCGCTCGATGACCGTGACGACCGACCGCCTGACCGAGCACCTGTCGCGCTCGGAGCGAGTTCGAGCACAGTATCGGTTGCGATCGGTCCTGAGCTCGTCACGGCGTGGGTTCAGCCGCTGGCTTCCCTGGCCTCGTCGTTAACGTCGTCTTCGACGCGCCGCAACATCTCGAGGAAGCGTTCGCGGTCGAGCTCAAACTTGGTGATGTCGTCCTCGACGGTTTGGGCGATCTCGTTGATGGCGACGAAGAAGGCGAGCTGCCCTTGCCGCAGCGCGTCGAGCAACTCATCCTCGTCGGTGGCGACGGCGAAGATCGACTGTCCGTCGGTGACGAGCTTCACCTCCGAGAGGTGGCCGTCCATATCGGCCGTGCGGCGCAGGTAGTCCCAGGCCCTCCGGACGCGCTGGATCGACATCCCGTTGTCGAGGAGGCTCCTGACGACGCGCAACGCGACCAGGTCACGAAACGAGTACAGCCTGCGGCGTCCCGGTCGACCGCCGGTCTGTTGGAGTGAGGGTTGGACGAGGGCCACCTTGTCCCAGTAGCGCAACTGATGCGGTGTGCAACCAGTCAGTCTGGTTGCTTGCTGAGCGGTGAAGCCGTCCACGAAGGTCTCCCGATGGTCCGTCGTCAGGGCTTGAGGCCCTGCCCTGGTTCCTGCCGTTCGCGGGCAGGCGGCAACCTTAGCGTTCGCGACGCAGGCGCTGCCGGAGGTCGTCCATCCAATCGACGATCGACGACGGGCCCGCCCTGCCGGCGGAGCTCGCGCGGTAGCCGATAACGAGGGTCGCCCCAGATACGACCATCAAAATGAAGCCCACACCTGCCAGGTACCACAGGGTGGTGAACGTCCCAAGCATGAGGATCAACCCTGCGACGAACCCGACGACCGCGAACCGGCCACGGCGCCTCGTCCTGGCGGTCAGGCTGGTCTTCGCCACGGTTTGAGCGAGCTTTGGATCCTCCGCGTAGAGGTTCCGCTCGATCTCCTCGAGGATCTTCTCTTCTCGTTCGTTCAGTGGCATTAGCTCTCCCACCACGCGGACGGGCCCGCCTCGGCAGTATACCGATACCCCGTGCACGTCAACCCGGCGAATAAGCCGCCAGTCATCAGTTCCCGGTTCCCAGTTCCCAGTTCCCAGTTCCAGTATGAGTCGACCGGTACGGGAACTCTTGTCTTGCTGAAGACTGACGACCGAAGACTCGGGACTCTCTTGTCTTGCTGAAGACCGAGGACTAAAGACTGTGGACTCTCCCTACCCTTTCCCCGATGACCTCGGCAGCGCACACGTTTCTCGTCCGCCACGGCGAAGTCCTGAACCCGCATGGGGTGGTCTACGCCGACCTGGCCGGGTACCCGCTGTCAGACCGCGGCCGATCACAGGTAACCGAGGCCGCATCCCATCTTCCGCCCCGGTCGAGGATCGTCACATCACCGCTGCAGCGAGCTGTCGAGACCGCGGGGATCATCGCCGTCGGGCTCGATGCGACCATGGAGGTCGACCAGGCGCTGACCGAGTGGCGGTTCGCCAGCCGGTGGGCCGGACACCGCTGGGAGGCCCTCGACAACGCCTTCCCCGGGGAACTCGACGCCTACTTGGACCACCCGGATCGACTTCCGTTCGGCGACGAGAGCCTGGACGCCCTCGCCGAGCGGGTCGTCGGAGCCATCGTGAGGCACAGGGACGCGGCCGATGGGCCGCTGGTGATCGTGTCGCACCAGGACCCGATCCAAGCGGGCCGCCTGTCGCTTACGGGAAGGCCGCTGACCGATCTCCACCAGGACAAACCGGCCCACGCTTCCATAGTCACCCTGGAGGGGAAGGGCGCGACCCGGTGGGTCGAGCGTGACCTTTGGTCGCCCGCCACCGGTGACCCTTTTCCACCGATCTGAGGCACCAGTTCCCAGTTCCCAGTTCCCTGCCACCGGCCACCGGCCACGACTGATACCAGCGAGGGACCTCCTGCCGGGGACCGGAGGCCTTCTTGCCTTGCTGAAGGCTGAGGACTGAAGACTCTTCTTGCTGAGGACTTTCTTACTCGCGACTCGCGACTCTTAGGATCGGCTCCATGCTGCAGCGGATCACCGCCCCGTACGTCGTCTCCGCTCTCTTTGCTGCGTCATCGCTGCTGACTACCACCCTGCTGGTGTTCGACCCGGAGCCCTTTTCCCCTGGATCGGCCGCTCTCATCGCGCTCGGTCTCCTGGCATATACGGTGATCGCCCTCGTCGGAATCCTCTTGGTGCTCGCCCCTTGGGCACGATGGCTGGCCCTTGCCACCACGCTGAGTGCCCTCGTGATCGCGGCGATCGTGGGTTTCGACTCGGCCCTGGCGGTGGCGTCGGCGGTGGTTTCGCTCACCGCGGTTGCTGGGATAGCGGGCCCTTGGCTGACGCTCTGGCTGAGACGGGGCCCTGGGACCGGGCCCGAGCCGAGGGCCGTTGCCCTCCCCTTGCTCGCTGTCGGTGCCGCCCCCGTCGTTG
>JADFIY010000173.1 GCA_022566415.1 Acidobacteriota bacterium | reverse complement strand
GCGCCGAATACCCGCCGCATGATCAGACTTCGATCGCTTTTTCGTCGATGAAGCACCACACCCACCGTTCTCCCGGCTCGACACCGCGAATAGTCGGGTGGCCGGTACCCTGATAGTGGCGGGTGGCGTGACGGTTCTTGGAGGAATCGCAGCACCCAACGTTTCCGCATTCGAGACACATTCGCAGATGTACCCATGTGTCGCCAGCCGCGATGCATTCGCCGCATTCCCGCGTCGATGGTTCGGGTAGGAACGTGACCTCGGTGAGGTGGGCACAGACCACCGGCATCAGGCCATCCGTGCGACAGGCGGGGGTGGGGCGGCCATCACGCCTGGTCGATCTGGAGGACGCCCTGGGTCTCGATTTCGATGGTGACTTTGGGACCCACCAAGACGCCCCCCGCTTCGAGGGCAACGTTCCAGGTCAGCCCCCAATCCTCACGGTTGATCTCTGTGGTGGCAGTGAACGCCGCCCGTTGACCTCCCCACGGGTCAGCGACGACGCCGTGATACTCGAGGTCGAGCGTCACCGATCGAGTCTCCCCCTTGATGGTGAGATCGCCCGTTACCGTCCAGTGGGCGTTTGCGCCCTCAACCCGAGTGCTGCGGAACTCGATGGTCGGGTAGTTCGCTACGTCGAGGAAGTCGGGAGACTTGAGGTGGTTGTCCCGATCCTCATGGTCGGTGGTGATGCTGGCAGTACCGAGCGAAACCTCCACCCATGAATCCTCGGGGCGCTCGGCGATATGAATGGTTCCGGCGACGTCGGTGAATTTCCCCGGCACCTTGGTCACCATCAGGTAGCGGGCGACGAAGCCAGCCACGGTATGGGCGGGGTCCAGCTCCCAGTCGCCTTGCGGCGGGAGGTCGATGGATGGTGAGAGTTCGGTTGTGGTGGTCATGTCGAGGGGCTCCTTCGTAGGATCGTTGATGGGGCCAACCATTGACTGGCACAACTATATTCCAAGATGTTTGCGCCTCGCAACTATTGCGGTAGCGTAAGGATATGGAACCCCACATCGACCCGGATCGGTTCGAAGCCTGGGCGCTGTTCCTGAGAGCCCACGCCAGCGTGGTACGCCTCCTCGAGGACGAGCTCGAGAACGAACGCGGCCTAGCACTCACCTCGTACGAGGTGCTCCTCCGTCTCTCCAAGGCTGAACGCCCTTGGCGGATGCACGAGCTCGCCGATTCATTGTGGCTCAGCCGCAGCGGCGCAACGCGGGTCGTCGAGAAGTTGGAGAAGAACGGTCTCTTGGCACGAGAGATTTGCGAAGGTGACCGCCGTGGCATCCAGATCACCGTCACCGCAGAGGGCAAAAGGATTCTCCGTGCTGCGGCGCCGGTCCACCTGCAAGGAATCCAAGAGCACTTCACCCAGCACCTCACCCGGACCGAAGCCGCACACCTCCGCTCCGCCTTCACGAAAATCCTCGACGCCACCGAAGACATCAATCGCAAAGCGCCCAGCCCAAACCGGCAGACCAGCCATGCGTGAACCCGAGTCACCTCGAACGGACATACTCGAGCGCTCGAAACTCGCCGCAGCGCAATGCACAGCACGCAGCAGCTACCAACCGGGCGTCGGCGGAGCCAGCTGGCTCGAATAGATAGGATCGAAACACTGAAAGGAGCAATTCGACATGAAGGTCTTTCTCACAGGGGCGACCGGATACGTTGGCTCGGCGCTCGTCAAGAATCTGACGGGTGCGGGACACACCGTGTTGGGGATGGCACGTTCAGACGAGTCGGAGGCAAGTCTTCGGGAACAGGGAATCGAGGTTCACCGCGGTGAGCTGTCCGACCCACAGAGCCTGGTCGAAGGGGCCAAGCGGGCCGACGCGGTGATTCACACCGCGTTTCCTCAAATGGGCCCGGACACGGATTTCGAAGAAATGATGGGAATGATGACGACCGCGGTAGCGGCGATCGTCGATTCTCTCAAGGGGACGGACAAGACATTCATCCTCACCAGTGGGGCCGGCGGTTACGGCCCCCAAACCGATGCGACTCCCTTGGATGAGAGCACGCCGATCATCGCGCCGACTCACGCGCCCAACGAACAGATAGTCCTGGGAGCTACCTCGCAAGGGGTCCGCACGATCGTGTTGCGGCCCACGATTGCCTACGGCTACGGCGGCAGCCTCCCTGTGATGGGCTGGTTTGGCATATCGCGGGAAATGGGCGGCGGCATCTACATAGGAGAGGGTGATGCGGTGATCAGCTCGGTCTATATCGATGACCTGGCCGATTTGTACCGGTTGGCGCTGGAGAAGTCGAAGCCGGGCGAGGCCTACAACGCGGCTTCGGGTTCGGCGACGGCGACCAAGGAGATCGCCGAGGCGATAAGCGAGGCAGCCGGTCTGGGCGGAAAGACCGTCTCGATCCCGCCCGAGGAGATAGAAAAGGCGGGGTTCATCGGTCGACTGATAGCAACCAACATGGTGGTCTCGACCGAAAAGGCCCAGCGCGAGCTGGGCTGGCAGCCCTCAGGTCCTGCGCTGCTGGACGAACTGAGGACCGGATCCTACGCGAGTTGACCGGTCGTTTCTGGCGGGGCGTCAGGTCGGGGCCTGGAAAATCCTTTGCCTGGGTTCGATTCCGTGCATCGCCTCGATGGCGGTCCAATACGTCGGTGGTCCCTTCGGATCGACAACGTCTGCACATCCATTAAGGCCGCAACGTCGGTAGGCCGAAATGATCCTTGATGGATACCGATCATGGAGACTTGGCGACCGCTTCGACCGCGACACTGGCGGAGCCGGCCGCAGCTGAACCTGAGGTGTTGCCCGCCGGGGCACCTGGTTGGACCGCCAAGGTCTCTGGAGCCGGCCGAAAGGCTGCCGGGCTGACACGGGGGCTTTTGCTCATCCTTTTCACGGTCGTCGCCCCGATTGCACTGTTGGCATGGGCCGTCCTACCTCGTCTGATGAGCCCGGCGGCGCTTGCGGACCAGGTCATCGAGGTTGGGCTGACACAAACACTGCGTGCCGCGATCGTTGATCAACTCTCATCTGAGCTGGCCGATCGTCAGAACACCCCTGCGGCAGCCGATGAGATGCGTTCGGTCTTCGATCGGAGCCTGACCCAGGATTGGTTCGACGAGCAGGTCACCAGCGTGGCGGGAGAGCTCGAACTCTGGCTTGCCGGTACGGATGATGAGCCACCGTTACTGGAAATAGACCTCGTACCCGTGAAGACGTCGCTCGCCGCCGATCCCGAGGCGATTCGGTTGGTGGCTGAGCTCGTTGGTGCCGACGAGCGAGTTGCCGTCCCCGAGGGTGCGCTCGCCGGCATTCCCGATCAGGTTTCGCTGCTTTCCGGTTCGGAAGACCCCGGTTCCGCGGACGACCTCTTTGCGGCGAGGGATTTCGTGGATATGGCGAGCCGCTGGCGTGGGATGATCCCGCTGGTGGTTTTCGGAGTCTTCGCGATGATCGTGTTGCTCGCCCGCCGGGGTACCCGGCTCCGTTGGACCGGATCGGCCCTCCTCGCTGTCGCATTGCCGATCCTGGCGGTGGCGGCCCTGGCACCGAGGTTGGTTGCACAGCAAGCGGCGAGTTTGGTTCCGGCCGAGGTCGCGTTGGAAGGAGCAGAGGTCGAAGCCCTTGTCGCGTGGATCCTGGACCCTGCATGGTCGCTGGCCCTGGGGGTGCTCGTCGCCGGGCTCGCCGCGGTCGTCGCTTCGGTAGCGGCGCGTGCGCTTCGGGGTCGACCCGCTTGAGGTTTTGTCAAACCCTGTCGGCACCCACGATCAGCGCGATACAATCGCGGCTCCATCCGGGCGCTTAGCTCAGCGGCAGAGCGCTGCCTCGACACGGCAGAGGTCACTGGTTCAATCCCAGTAGCGCCCACGGCCAGAACCCCTGATGTAGTAAGGGTTTCTGGCGACCCCTACTCTCAACTCGATAGGCACGGAAGGTGCTCAGGACTGGTTGGGCTCGGCCGCGACGAACAAGCAGGGCCTGCGGGTCGGCCCGCTCAGCATGCTGATGGTGTTTCTGCTCAAGCTCATTCCCGACGGCAAGCAGGTGCCGCCATGTCCAACTCTGGGCAAGTTCGCCAAGGCGCACAACGATTGGTACCGCGAGACACTGACGGAGCTCTTCGACTCGCTGGCAGCGGGCAGGATCAAGCCGGTCGTGGCAGAGCGCATCCCCTTGGCCGAGGCCGCACGCGCTCACGAACTGCTCGAGCGCAGCGGACACACCGGCAAGGTGGTTCTCGTTACCAGCGCATAGCCAGGGTGGGGCGGCGGCTGCAAGTTGAAGCGGGCCGACCGTCTCGACCGGCACATCTCTGTGGAGCAGCAGAACACCCAGATCTCGCGCGATAACGCCCAATTCTCAATGTGCGCGTGAACGGCACGTCCCGGGCGGGTCAGAGGCGAGGGCGGCTTGCACCCGTTGAACCGCCCCGTGAGTGGAGGCTCCAGCCGTTGAGAGGATGCAGTGCGATGGGTGTCGCAGTGATGATCGCGGATCACCGCTGACGGTCCTGGTCGTGACTTCCTACCCTGTGTGTTATTGCGGATCGGGAACGATTTATACCTCAGCGGGTGGGGCAGCTCACGACAGAGCTGTGCAGTCTTGCGTGGCCCGAGGATCAGGATGGGACCGAACAGTTCCGCTCCTTCAGCCGGCTGACGTCGGCGCTGTACCACTACGAGTTCCACGACCGAGAGCAGGTGGTCACCGAGGCATGGGAAAGAGTCGGCGACGACCCCGGAGCGGCCTCGCTTGTAGCCGGGGAGCTCACCGGCCTGCTCGACGGAGCGAACTACATCCCTGTCACGATGGCCGAGCTCGACGACGCGCTGGTCAACGAGTCGTTGATCCCGCTGCGGCTCAAGGTCGACCTCGACGACTACGACGAACTCCTCATCTACCGCCGCGGCAGCCGGCAAGACACCGTCGAGATAAGGAAGTGGATGGGGCTGCGGTCCAAGGAACGGACCTTCACCGTCGACACACGGGTGGTGGTCTACACCCGGGTGAAGCCCCAAAGCTGGTTCGACGAGCGCAAGATCGACCCGACCAAGCGCAATCTGGTACCCGGCCACGTGTCGCTCCGGCAGTTCCAGAACGTACCCCGGGCCGACATCGAGATGTTGCTCCCCTCCACACGGATAGCGTTGCGGCTGATCGACTCCCTGGTCATCGGGGTGCCCGCGGTGGCTTCGGGTATCGCGGTGCTGGCCAGCAAACTGTTGCCCACCCTCGGTCTCATCTTCCTGTTGGCGGCAACCTGGCTCGGGTTCCGCGACGAGCAGCCTGAAATTGACCAGGCGGCACTGGTCATTCTCTTCG
>JADFIY010000172.1 GCA_022566415.1 Acidobacteriota bacterium | reverse complement strand
CCAACCCGCTCGCTGCCGAGCTCGACGTCAAGGTGTTTGGGTTCGCCACCGGTCCCGGGTTCAGGCCCGATGTGTTCCTTGCCGACTCGGACACCGTCCCCGTTGGGGACACCGGGATCGTCGCCGTCCACACCCCCGGGCATACCGCCGACCATCTGTGCTTCGTGCTCGACGACCTGCTGTTCACCGGCGATCACATCATGGAGGGTTCGACGGTGATCATGGAGGATGCGGCGGCGTATCTCGATTCGCTGTACGCCGTGCGCGAGCTGGGAGTGGAGAGGATCGAGCCCGGTCACGGGGCTGCTCTCGACGACGCGGGGAGCGTCATCGACGGGTACATCGAGCACCGTCTGCTCAGGGAACGGCAGATCGTCGATGCGGTTGGTGCGGGTGCGGCCACCATCGACGACGTGGTCGACTCCGTGTACGCGACGATCCCGGAGACACTCCGATCTGCCGCGGCCCACCAGGTTCGGGTGCAGCTGGACAAGCTGGTCGGAGACGGTTTGGTTGCGGTCGGCGAAGGAGGGTTGGCACTACCGAGCTAGGCGACGCGTGTTTTGTCTCCCCGCCGCTCGAAAGGACTCTGTCAACTAGCCGGCCAGTTGGGTCTCGAGCTGTTCGGCGAGCACAGCGACACGGGCGGTGCAAGTGTCCTGATCGGCCGGAGGAACGAGTTCGATGACGCGCTTGGCGATACCGCGAAATGCCTCTGCTGCCGGACCGCTCTGGTCCTCGCCTACAACCGGGCGCCCTTCATCGCCGCCTGCCACCACGTTTGGATCCAGCGGCACCTGCCCGAGCAGCGGCACGGCGAGGTCGATGGCGAGCTCCTCGCCACCACCGGAACCGAACAGCTCATAGCGGTCGCCGTAGTCGGTCGTGAACCACGAAATGTTTTCGACGACCCCCGCGATCGGCATGTGGGAGCGACGCGCCATGTCGGCGACGCGTGCCGCCACCTTCTGTGCAGCCTGCTGCGGCGTGGTCACGACCACCATCTCCGCCTGTGGCAACATTCTCGACAGAGCCATCTGAACGTCTCCGGTGCCCGGCGGCATATCGATAATGAGGTATTGAAGCTGGTCGCTCCATGCCACATCGGTGAGGAACTGCTGGAGCGCCTTCGACAGCATCAGTCCTCGCCACATGAGCGCGGTGCCCTCGTCGTCGAGCAGCAGGCCGGTGCTCACCACGTCCAGGCCTGCGACATGCAGGGGAACCATCTTGCGGCTCTCGTCCGCGGCAAGCCGCTCGCCGGTCGCCCCGAGCATGCGGGGAATCGAGAACCCCCAGATATCGGCGTCGAGCAGGCCGGTCGGGTAACCGAGCTCGGCTATCGCAAGCGCCAGGTTGACGCTCACCGACGACTTTCCTACCCCGCCCTTGCCGCTCGACACCGCAAGCACCCTGGTTGTCGGGCTCACCATCGTCGGATCGGCGTGTTCGCGGGCCCGCAATCGGGCTCGTTCCATGAGCTTGGTGCGCTGCTCGTCGTTCATCACCCCGACCTGGACGGAAACCGACTCCACGCCGGCGAGGGCGGCCACCTTCCTGACAACGTCGACCTCGATCTGGTCCCTCATCGGACAGGACGCGATGGTGAGCGCGATCTCGACGACCACGTTGCCACCGTCGATGATGACGTCGCCGACCATCCCAAGCTCGACGACGTCTGCGCCGAGCTCAGGGTCGATCACGCCTCGCAGGGCAGCCTCGACATCGGCTCGATCCACCATGGGTGCGACTCTATCGGTGGTCAACTAGTATTCACCACACGCCGATAGTGGATATACTGCGTATCAAGGAATCACGAGGAGGCCAGATGACACTCGATGAGCGAACGAAAACGCCGGTCATGATGACCGCAGACGCCGCCGCCAAGGTGAGTGAGCTGCTCGCCCAGGAAGAAGACCACGATCTGTTTCTCCGGCTCATGGCCGTACCCGGCGGTTGCGCTGGCTTCCGCTACGACATGCGATTCGATACCGCCATCGACTCAACCGACACGGTCACCGAGACCGGAGGAGTCAAGCTGGTCATCGACGCGGAGAGTGTTCCCCGCCTCATCGGAGCGACGATCGACTTCCGCGACGAAGACATCAAGGGCGCTGGATTCGCCATTGAGAACCCGAACGAGACCGGGCACAGCTGCACCTGCGGAAAACGGTAAGCGGGTACTCGTAGGGTCCCCAGATGTGGCGCGCCACGCGTCGTTTGTAGCACCCTCTTGATTGTCGTCCCGTAGGCTGACTTTCCAGCCCACGGAGGTCGCATGCCAAAGCAGGTTCACGAAGTTCCGAGCGCGCCGCGCCCTATTGGCCCGTACAGCGTCGCCGCCGAAGCCAACGGCTTCGTGTTCCTTTCCGGTCAGGTGGCGCTCGATCCGGAGAGCAACGAGCCGGTCCATGGCGACGTTGAAGAGCAGACCCACCAGGTGATGCGCAACATCGGCCGGGTACTGGACGACCTCGGTCTCGGCTACGACGACATCGTCAAGACGACGATCTACCTCGACGACATCGGCGACTTCCCATCGGTCAACGGCGTCTACGAGGTGTACCTGAGCGAGTCGCGTCCGGCCCGTTCGACGGTGGAGGTGGCTGCGCTTCCCGGCGGATTCCTGGTCGAGATCGAGGTCATCGCGGCCAGATGAGCCAGTTCTTCGCGTCTCCCACTTTGTGGGAGAGACGAACCAGAAGCCCACCCCCAAGGCCTCTGCCTGAGGGAGACAAGACTTCTGACTGAACTACCGTCCCCTTTGTAGTGATCTCAGGAGGTCTCATGAACCGCGACGCCATCTTCTCCGCACTCGGGCTCGAGGACACCAATCCCGGTGCCTTCGCCGGGAGCTGGGTGGACACGGGCGGCTCCGAGCTGCCCGTGGAGAACCCTTCGACCGGAGAGCAGATCGGCGCCGTCACCCGCGCGACGAGCGACGACTACGAGCGCGTGGTCAGCTCCTCGGTCGACACCTTCGAGCAATGGCGGATGCTTCCCGCGCCCGAGCGCGGTCACTACATCCGCAACCTCGCGAATCTGCTGCGCGAATACAAGGAACCGCTCGGCGCCCTGGTGGCGCTCGAGATGGGCAAGATCAAGGCGGAGGGTGAAGGCGAAGTACAGGAGATGATCGACATCTGCGATTTCGCCGTCGGTCTGTCTCGTCAGCTCTACGGCCTCACCATCGCTTCGGAGCGCCCTGGGCACCGCATGTACGAGCAATGGCATCCGCTTGGTCCGGTCGGTGTCATCTCAGCGTTCAACTTCCCGGTCGCAGTGTGGGCGTGGAACTCGACTCTTGCCGCCGTGTGTGGTGACACCATCATCTGGAAACCGTCTTCGAAGGTCCCGTTGGCATCGATCGCAACCACCACTTTGACCGCAAGGGTCATGGAGGGGTCCGGCTTCGAAGGCGTGTTCAACCTAGTCATCGGCTCCGGGTCCGAGATCGGAGACACGCTGATCAACGACCGCCGGGTCCCACTGATCTCGGCAACCGGCTCGTGCAACATGGGCGAGAAGGTCGGCACGGCGGTTGCACAACGCCTCGGGCGATCGCTGCTCGAGCTTAGCGGCAACAACGCGCTGATCGTCATGGAGGACTCCGATCCCGATCTGGCAACCAGGGCGGCGCTGTTCGCCGCCGTCGGCACCGCCGGCCAGAGATGCACGTCGCTGCGAAGGCTGATCGTCCAGCGCGGCATTTCCGACCTCATCGCCAAGCGTCTCGTCGACGCCTACGGGCAGGTGAAGATCGGCGATCCGCTCGACGACGACGTGCTGATGGGGCCGCTCGTGGATGAACGCGCCGTCAACGACTTTTCTGCTGCCGTTGCAGTTGCCCAGGAACAAGGCGGCGAGCTGCTCTACGGGGGCGGCGTGCTCGACGGCCCCGGCCACTTCGTCGAACCGACGCTGATCAAGATGCCTGCCGATGCCCCGCTGCTTCAAATCGAGACATTCGCCCCCATCCTCTACCTGATCGACGTGGACACGGTGCAGGAGGCAATCGCGATGAACAACGGCGTCACCCAGGGGCTGTCGTCGGCGATCTTCACCGACTCGGTGCGCTCGGCGGAGACATTCCTGTCCGCTGCTGGATCCGACTGCGGTATCGCCAACGTCAACATCGGCACGTCAGGTGCCGAGATCGGCGGAGCCTTCGGCGGGGAGAAGGACACCGGCGGAGGGAGAGAGTCGGGCTCCGACGCCTGGAAGGCGTACATGCGCCGGCAGACGGTCACTATCAACTGGTCGGGAGATCTACCGCTCGCCCAGGGCATCGAATTCGGATGAGCTCGATCGACGAGCATGCAACCGCCGATGCGAGGCTCGGTCGGCTGTTCACCACCGTCGGGATCGCCGGCCTGGTAGCTGCCGCAATCCTGGCATTACTGGGGGTCGTCGCGGTGTGGTCGGTAGCGGGGGCGATGGACCGTTCGCTCTACGTCACCGCTACCGCGATCGCAGCCGCCGACGATACGGTGACGCTGGCCGCGCAGACCGTGGCCATCGTGTCGGACTCGTTCGACACTTTGGTTCCGGCGGCGAGCCTGGCCGCAGGTTCATTCGAGGACGCGGCGAGCGTGATCGCCGACACGTCCACCGTCGTCACCATCGACGTGCCAAACGCGCTGGACGCAGTGCTCGACGCTATGCCGCCGATCGAGAGAGTCGCCGGGATCATCGACACCACGCTGGGCGCCCTCAGCTTCTTCGGCGCCGACTATGACCCGGACGTCCCCTTCGCTGAGGCGGTGGCCGGGGTTGCTGCTGGAATCGAGCCTTTGCCTCAGCAACTGAGGGCCCAGGCGGAGCCGCTGGAGCAATTGGCGTCCGACTTCGAGGACTTCGGCGCCGCCAGCACCGTCATCGCAGTCGACCTCGCGGCGCTGCAGACACAACTCGACACTGCATCGCGTTTGCTGACCGAGTACGCGGCCACGACGGCCGATGCCTCGCTGGTGGTGGCCGACGTTCAGAGCGATCTCGGCTGGCAGCGATGGCTGGTGAGTGTGGCGGTGGTGCTGGCCGCCCTCGTGCTCGCCGCACTCCAGATCGTCCCGTTGACACTGGGGAACCGGTTCAGCACGGGTGCATCCCTCGCGTAAGAGCGCACCGATGGGTGACCGGTCGTCTCGACAGAGGTGGACCCTTTTCCCCGCTCACGACTACGGCCCACTCGGGCCCCGGCTCCGCACATGGCCTCGCCAACAGGGAGCGGATCGCGCGCTATTTGGCGGAGCGCCATTTTTCCCCGCTCTTGGCTACGGGCCGCTCGGGCCCCGGCTCCGCACATGGCCTCGCCAACAGGGACCGGATCGCGCG
>JADFIY010000021.1 GCA_022566415.1 Acidobacteriota bacterium | reverse complement strand
CCGACACCCGACGGCCCGATCCACTGACTGCAGAGGGCGACCCCACCTGGCTGAACCCGGCGACGATCAAGGGTGCCGTCGCCGTCGCGGTCGGACTGCTCTTCCTGTTGTTCCCGGGGGCATCGGTGCCGCTGATTCGTTACGGCCTCGGCGGCGCGCTTGTTTTCGTCGGAGCCAGCGATCTGTGGTCCTATCTCGCCCAACACGACCGCACCCAGCCGAGGTACCGCCTGATCGCAGCCGTCATCGCCGTGGGTGCCGGAATCGGCATGATCGCGTGGCCGGTGGAGACGGTCCGCGTCGTCGAGATCGGATTCGGTCTCTACCTGGTGCTCCAGGGCAGCAACATCGTGATCCGCACCTTCAATACCTGGGAAGGCAAGCCAAGCGGGTTTCCGCTGCTGAGAGGTTTGGTGTACATCGGGTTCGGCGCGGCGATGTTCCTCGTCGGCGAGTTCCTGCTCTCCACTCTCCTGCTAGCCGGCGCCGTCCTTGCCATCGTCGCCGGGTTGATCATGGTGGGCTACGGCACCCAGGCACGTACCCCCGAGGAAGCCGCAGCACTCGACAGCGCGGGGATTCTCGCCATCGTCGTGGCCTGGCTCAACGAGCGCGACCTGGGTTCGGACAAACGAGCCGCGGTCGCCAACACACTGTATTTCGAGGCACCCGATCTCGTCCACAAGCTCGTTTCCTACACGGTCATGCTCGCCTTGTCGGTCTCGATCGCCACGCTGGCGATCCTCCAGGACTCGACTGCGGTCGTGATCGGGGCCATGCTGATCGCCCCGTTGATGACCCCGATCATGGGAACAGCCGCGGCGATCGTCAACGGCTGGAGGGGCGGATGGTCGGGTCCCTGGTCGTCGTTGCCGTCTCGGTGGCCGGCGCAATCGGGGTGGCCTGGGTCGTTGCCACCTGGGCCCCGGCACTGGTTCCGGCCGCCAGCAACAGCCAGATCACGTCCAGGATTTCGCCGACCCTGCTGGATATGGGTATCGCGCTCGCAGCAGGCGCCGCCGGCGCCTACGCCACCGTCGACGATCGAGTGTCGGCGTCCCTTCCCGGGGTCGCTATCGCGGTTGCCCTCGTTCCCCCGCTCGGAGTTGTCGGGGTCACCCTCACCCTGGGTATGGGCGGCGATGCCTTCGGGGCCTTTCTGCTGTTCTCCACCAACTTCGTCTCGATCATCCTCGCCTCAGTCGTCGTGTTCGTGCTCACCGGATTCTCCCCGGTGCGGCACTTCATCGAGCATCGGGGTGACGTGATCAATGTGTTGGGCACGCTCGTTGTCGGGGGGCTGCTGATCATGATCCCGCTTGGGATCACCGGCGCTGCCATCATCAATACTGCCAGCGATCAAGCGGCGGCTCACCAGGTCACCCAAACGTGGCTCAGCGAGTCCAGCGACCTGGAAATAGGCCCGATCACGGTCGGCGACGTCGTGGTCGAAATCGATATCAACGGCTCCGACGATCTGCCACCGGTCGAGGAGCTCGAAGCAGCCCTCAGCGAGAAACTGGGCCGTCCGGTCACCCTCAACATCGAGTATTTCAAGACGGTCCGGATCGAATATTCAGCCAGCGATGGCCTCGACGTGACCGACTAGCCATCTAGCCCATTGGAGGAGGCCAACCCATGACCGAACCCGGACGGGAAGACCAGCTGACCTGGTACGAAATCTGGCTCCCGCGAATAGCGGTGGCGACGCTGCTGTTGCTCCTCGTCGGGTTCGGCGGCTCCTGGGTATTCACGTCGATTTCCGACTTCCTGATCACGCTCCTCATCGCCTTCTTCCTGGCCTTTGCCATGCTTCCCGCCGTCGACTGGCTGTCGCGTCGCGGCTGGAGGCGGGGTGCAGCAACCGGCATCGTGATGCTGGGAGGAGCCACGATCGCCGGCGTCTTCGTGTTCGCCATCGGAAACGTGTTCGTCGGGCAACTAGTCAACCTGATCACGGCGGTTCCCGACATGGTGGACACCCTGACCAAATGGGCCAACGATACCTTCGACGTCCAGATCGATCTCGAGGAACTAGGGATCGAGACCTCCGATATCGCAGGAAACCTAGCTTCCATCGGCGGCAGCGTCATCGGGGGCGCCCTAGGGTTCACCACCACCATCATCGGCTTCGTTTTCCGCATGCTCACCGTCTCCCTTTTCCTCTTCTACATCCTTGCCGACTTCCCAAGGCTTCGCGCGACGATGCTGAGGCTCTTGCCTCCCGACAAGCAGGCCCATGCCGAGACCATCGTTTCCGTCACCGTCGACAAGGTTGGGGGATGGGTGTACTCACGCGGGGTGCTTGCCGGTTTCTCCGCGGCGTTTCACTTCGTTGTGTTCCTGCTGATCGGCCTCCCGTACCCGCTGGCGCTGTCGTTGTGGGTCGGCGTGGTGTCACAGTTCATCCCGACGGTTGGTACATACATCGCCGGTGTGGTTCCTGTGGCGATCGCGCTGGTCAGCGGCGACCCAGTGGACGCATTGTGGGTGTTGATCGCGATCACGGGGTACCAGCAGGTGGAGAACTATCTGATCTCGCCAAAAGTCACCGCAAACACCATGGAGCTGCACCCTGCGGTTGCCTTCGGTTCCGCCATTGTTGGGGCGAGCCTGCTCGGAGGCCTCGGTGCCGTGCTTGCATTACCGGTGGCAGCGACGATCACCTCGCTCGCCCAGACCTATGTGATTCACCACGACCTCATCGAGTCGGAGACGTTCGAGAGCCCGGAACAGTACGAGGCACGGATGCGCGAGAAAGAGGCCCAGAAAGCCGCAGAACGGGGCGTGACTCGCCGCCGCCTGAGCCGGTTGTTTGGTCGCCACGCTGGTGACCAAGCTTGACCGATCAGGAACCACCCGCGGCGGCTGCCGACCTTGTCGGCTCGTGGAGGCTCGTCGACTGGACGATGACCATGGGTGACCGCACCCGCCGGCCGTGGGGTGGCAAAGCGACCGGCCTCCTCACCTACACCGAAGACGGCAGGATGTGGGCGGCCCTGATGGCGACCGACCGTCCCGATGTTCCGACCCGAACCCTGAGCGCTGCCCCACCCTTGATGCGGGCGGCGGCGGCAGCCGGCTTTGTGATCTACGCCGGGTCGTACTCGATCGATGGCGGCGACGTCATCCATCACGTCGAGATCAGCCTGCTCCCAAATTGGGTGGGCACAAGCGAGCGACGACACATCGATTGGATCCAAACCGACAACGGCCTCGATCTCGAGTTGACGACGCCACCGACCGACACCGACGGGGGGAGGGTCTTCGTGCAATGGCTGCAGTGGACCCGAATTCCCGAGGACGAGGCGAGCGCGTGAAGACCCTCGAGGAGTGGCGCGCCGCCGCAGAGGCAATCGAGCCTCCGGTGCGCGCCTTCATCGGCGGGGAGCCGGTCGACACCGCCGCCACCTATCCCGACATCAACCCCGCAACCGGTGAGCTCATCGCCGAAGTCGCTTCCGGCGACGACGAAGACATCGACCGAGCGGTGCGATCCGCCCGTGCCGCCTTTGAGGACGGGCGATGGGCGGATCTGTCACCAAGGGAGCGGGGCAGGGCGCTGATCCGGCTCGCCGACCTCATCGAGGCCAACGGTGAGCAGTTGCAGCTGTTGGAGACCCTCGACATCGGCAAGCCGGTCCGGTACAGCCGGGCCGTCGACGTGGGCCAGGCCGAGATGACGTACCGCTGGTACGGAGAGGCGGCCGACAAGCTGTACGACGAGATCGCACCGACCGGTAGGGACGCCCTCGGGTTGATCACGCGAGAACCGGTAGGGGTCGTCGGTGCGGTCACCCCGTGGAACTTCCCATTGATGATCAACGCATGGAAGCTCGCCCCGGCCCTCATGGCGGGCAACTCGGTTGTGCTGAAGCCTGCGGAGCAGTCACCACTATCGGCGCTGCGAATCGCTGAGCTTGCGATCGAGGCCGGCATTCCCGACGGGATCCTCAACGTTGTACCGGGCTTCGGGGAGACCGCAGGTCGGGCACTCGGCCTCCATCGAGACGTCGATGCCATCACATTCACCGGGTCCGGGGAGGTGGCGAGGCACTTCTTGCGGTACTCGGCGGATTCGAACATGAAGCGGGTGTCGGCCGAGACCGGAGGCAAGACACCAAACCTCGTCTTCTCCGACGCACCCGACGTCGGTTACGCGATGAACGCGGTCGGCATTTCGATCTTCTGGAACACGGGCGAGACGTGCATTGCAGGATCGCGGATGCTGGTGGAGCAGTCGATCTATGACGAGGTGGTGGACAAGGTCGCCAAGGTCGCCGAGTCGTGGGCACCGGGGGATCCACTCGACCCTGGGACCAGGGCCGGCCCCATCATCGACGCGACCCAGTTGGAACGGGTCCAGCGCTACATAGAGCTCGGAACTTCAGAGGGAGCGCGGCTGGTCACCGGGGGGAAACGAACACTCACCGATACCGGTGGTTACTTCCTGGAACCGACGGTCTTCGCCGATGTCGACAACGACATGACGATCGCCCGCGAGGAGATCTTTGGCCCCGTCTTGACCATCATCCCGTTTGCGGACGAGGAGGACGCAGTCCGGATCGCAAACGACAGCTCCTACGGACTGTCTGCGGCTGTTTGGACATCCGACCTGGCCCGAGCCCACCGCCTCGCCCGGGCTATTCGCGTCGGCACGGTTTGGGTCAACTGCTTCGATCAATCCGATATCACCGCGCCGTTCGGCGGGGTGAAAGGTTCTGGCTTCGGCGGCAAGGACAAGTCGTTGTACGCACTGGACAAGTACACGAACGTCAAGACCACCTGGATCAATCTTGGGAAGGGGGGCGTCGCCCCCCTTCCGTAGTACGTATCACGTACTCCGTAATCCGTGATACGTAATACAAAGCTCCGAAACGCGGCCGTCAGGTAGACCGTCGAATAATGATCCTGGCCGGCGTCTCTACGTCTACAGCGCATCAGGAGGAGTACCGATGAGACGCTACAGAGCCAGAAGCGTGATCTTGGTGACGGCAACCCTGGCGTTTGCCCTCGCCGGGTCGACCGTGGCATCTGCCCAACTGGGGGCGGCTAGTGACCAACCCGACACCATCAACGAGCAAGCTTCCGATGAGGTTCCCGATGGACCCTTTGACCGCCCGGGAGATCGACACACGGACCGGCCGACAGACCGGCCGACCGACCGGCCGAGGCCTACGGATGATCCCAAGGACGGCGTCACAGATCGACCCACAGACAACCCAGAAGGTCGCCCGAACGACCGCGTCACGGATCGACCGACGGACCGGGAACGGCGACACCGCTGTGGTGAGCCAGTCGATCGGACCGTCGACTGCAGGCCACACGACCACTGGCATCGCACTCTCTGGGAGCGATGCAGGCAATGGGTCGAAGAGCACGATGGCGTCCGGATCGACGACCACCGTCGTGGCTGGTGGCACATATGTCACCGGCTGCTGTGGAACCACAGCCATCCCGAGTGAGCCAACCGGCAGGTCGCCGATAGGGTCGGCTGCGTGACCAAAGCCAGGGATGCCTTGGACGAGCATGTGGACGGTGTCCGCAGCCGCTCCGAAGAGGCATTCTCGGCCGTCTATGCCCTGACAGCCAACAGCCTGGCCTCCTATGCAAACGGGATGCTGCGAGACCGCCTAGCGGCGGAAGACACGGTGCAGCAAGCCTTCCTGGAGCTGGCCAGAGCGGCCCCGAACCTGCGCGGTGACGGCCGATCGCTGCGCGCCTGGCTCTATCGCAGCGTTCGCTACTCCTGCCTCGACGAGATCCGCCGACGGGAACGGCGGCCGGAATTCGTCACCGATCAGGTCCCCGACGCGGGGTACCGCGACGAGATCGACCTCCCTGACCCCGCACTGCAAGCAGCGCTTTTGGCCCTATCCGAGCGACAGCGCAGCCTGCTCGTCCTCCGTCACGTCGTCGGTCTGTCGGGAGCACAGGTGGCCAAGGCCATGGGGACCAACCGAACCGCGGTGTATGCAGCCACGGCCCGCGCCGAGCGCCGGCTTCGCCAGTTGCTCGAGGGCGTCGAATCTGAGCATGTTGCGACGTCGGTATCAGTAGAACGCGAGGTGCTTGATGAGCGTTGACATCAGAGATCGCCTGGCTGATCTGCACATAGAGATCACCCCGGAAACCGCGACAAGGCACCGCGTTGCCATCGAGGCCGAGCTGAAGTCTCCTTCCCCGACCCCGGTGCGCCATTTGGGGAGGCGGCGCAGACCGACGCTGATCCTGGCCATCGTTGCTGTCGTCGTGCTCACCGCGGCGGGTGCCCTCGCCGCGGAGACTGCGGTCCACGGCGATCCGCTGTTCCCGGTGAAACAGGTGACCGAGTGGGCGCGGACCTGGGTCGACCCCACCGTTCCAGCGGACCATCGCATCGAGGAATTGGAGAGTCTGATCGACCGGCGGGCCAACCAAGACGCGATCACCGACCAGCTACGGCGGGCAGAAGATGCCGTCGCCGACGTAGTGGACAACGATGCGGTTCTGGTTGATCGACTCAACCGGGCCAGGGACCGCATCGTGGACGTGGAGGTGGAGGACACACCGGTCTCGGACCAGCCGGCGCGCGACGACCCGCCGGAGTCGGACGGTTCGGACCGACCGTCCGACTCCACGCTGCCCCCGCCCGAACGCCCGAGTGAAGGCGACGAGGGAGGGGAGGACGGAGGCGGCGACGCGCTCGACGAAGGGGAGAGGGACCTGGGCTTTCCGGCTGCGATCCCTCCACTATGCCGCAGGGCCGCGGCTTCGATCGAACACGGCGAAACGATTCCGAGGTGGGTCTTGCGCGAATGCCGTGATTACCTCCCCCACCCCGGCGACGGCACCTCGGACTCTCCATAAGCCTTCCACGCCTGGGGAAACGTGTCGGCCGGTAACCTTGTTGGTATGGAAGAACCGTTCGTGGAGCGCCGGATCAGGGAGGCGATCGAGCGCGGCGAGCTCGAGCCCAAAGAGGGGGTCGGCGAACCGATCCCGAACCTGGACCGGGACCCCGACTGGTGGGTCAAACGCTGGATCGAGCGGGAGAACCTGAAGGACGATCTGGGACGCGGAAGGGCCCCGCGGCGGGAAGGACCGCGGGACCCCGAGGGTCGGTAGCTGGTGGTTGGTACTCGCTAGATGCCGACACCCGCGGGCGCGGCCGTACCGGACTCCGTCTCATCCTTGTCGGCTTGCCGTTGCTGGTGCAATTCCTCGCGGAGCTGGGACAGCTCATCGGCGGTCAACTGACCATCATCGAGATACTCTGCCGCAGGACCATTGGGATCCTTCAGCGGGTGACCGTCGGGAAGCGCAGCGATCTCGTCGGCGTCGATGACACCGTCCTCGAGCAGGCCACCCAAACGGAACCCGCGTCTGAATCCGCGCTCGAATCGTCCCGGGTTCTCCTCGCGCCACTGCTCCCTCTGCTCACGGAGCTCATCCGCCTTGGCCTGTAGGGCGGCAGCAACCGCATCGGCCTGGCCTTGATCGATGACCCCGTCGGCGACGAGGCCGGACAGCACCTCATCAAGGATCTCTCCGCGTCCGAGGTGGTCGGGTCGCTCTACGGCTGAATCGTCGGACGGAGCCTCCTGTGCCGACACCTGGTTGCCGGCAATGGCCGTGGCGACAAATGCCCCGGCCACGAGTACGCCCGCCGCGATCACAGCGGTCAGCGTTTTTCTCATTTCGCACTCCTCTCAATGTGCTCATGCCAGTATCGGTGACCAGCATGACGTCAGCCTGAGCGGGGCATGAGAAGAGGCTGAGAAGCGCAGAGGCTCGGCAGATAGGGCGGGATCCGGGCCTCTCGATCTACTGATGCCTGCTTCACTTCGGTCGAGCCGACCGGTCATCTATTCGCTCTCAGCCGCCGGTGACTGGGATCTTGAAGCCGACCACAGCGCCGCCGTCTGGCGCGGCCTCGACAAAGACCTCCCCACCGTGATCTTCGGCGACCTGCTTCACGATGGAAAGACCCAACCCGGAACCGGGGTACGACCTAGCGATAGTCGACCTATAGAAGCGATCGAACACTGCATCGCGCTCCGCAACCGGGATACCCGGGCCACGATCGCGCACGGCGAGCCGACCGTCGGCGACGGTCACGTCGATCGCCTTGCCGGCCTTGTTCCACCTGAGCGCATTCTTGAGGAGGTTGTCGACGGCTCGTTCCAGCGCCGGCGCGCGGCCCATCACTGGAGACGCGTCGGCGTCCAGGCGAATCTCGCCCTCTCCACGGCGACGGGCCCGCACAACGGATACCTCGGCAAGCTCACCGAGCGCCACTCGCTCGATGGGGAGCTCGTCATAGCGATCGGATGCGAGGTCGACGATCTCGGTTACCAGCGCGGAGAGGTCGATCACCTCCGCCTGCGCCGCAGAAACCAGCTCCTCGCGTAGCTCGTCGGTCAGTTGGTCGGTCTTGGCCAGGACCTCGATGTTGGTGCGTAGTGCCGTGAGCGGGGTTTTGAGCTCGTGGCCGGCATCGCGCACCAGGCGGCGCTGTTGCGCCCGCGACTCGTCGAGTGCAGCCAGCATGGCATTGAAGCTTCGCGCCAGCCTTCCCACCTCGTCGTTTGATTCGATGTGGATCCGCGCGCCGAGATCCCTGGTCTGAGCGACGTGCTCTGCGGCATTGGTGAGGTCGTCGATCGGCTTCAGCGCGCTCCTGGCCACCAGGAGCCCGATCACACCGGCAAGCAGGGAGCCGACGATCCCGACCGTCACCAGAATTGCGGCCAGCCCGGACAGGGTGGCATCGACCTCGGTGAGCGGGCGGGCGATCTGCCAGACACCGAACGGCCCTGCATCGATCGCGGCCATCCTCACGTGGACATCGTTGACCGTCTCATCGCTCAGCACGGGACCGCCGGCCACGGCGTCCTTGGACACCCCCGGCAGGGTCGGCTGATCCGCCGGTATCATCACCCCGCCGTTTGGTAGGTTCAGTTGGTAGTAGACGACATCGAAGTCGGACGGTCGTCCGCCGAGGATGCTCGCGGGTACCCTGAATCGGCGATTCTGGGACACAAACTGCTCGAACTGCTCGAAGCGCTCCACCGTATCCTCGACCGCCATGGCACGCCGCAGCAAGGCTGCGTCCACCTGGCCGCGTAGCTCCGCTCGGGCCGCGATGTAGGCGGCTGCGGAGACGACGATGATGGCAACGGCAACCGCAACCGCAGCAACCGTTGCGATTCTCCCGCGCAGACTCACTCGTCGTCCCTGAGGACGTACCCGACCCCACGCACCGTGTGGATCACCCGGGACAAACCCCCGTTCTCTGTCTTGCGGCGCAGATAGCCGACGTAGACGTCGAGCGAGTTCGACGAAGTCTCGAAATCGAACCCCCACACGTCCTCGTATAGCTGCGCTCTCGACACCACCTTCCCGGCGTCTCGCATCAGGGTTTCGAGCAGGTCGAACTCGGTCTTGGTCAAAGAGAGCAACTCGCCGGCCCTGCTCACCCGACGTGTCCCCAAGTTCATCTCGATCCCTGCTCCGGTGAGCACATCGGTAACGTCGCCCTGTGATCTCCGCAACAGCGCGCGGAGCCGAGCCAGCAGCTCTTCAAGGGCAAACGGTTTCGTCAGGTAGTCGTCGGCACCTGCATCCAGGCCATCAACCCGGTCACCGATCTCCCCCAGTGCGGTCAGCATCAAGATCGGCGTGGTGTAGCCGTGTGCCCTGAGGCGACGCGCCGTCTCCAGCCCGTCGACGAAAGGCATCATCACATCGAGGATGATGGCTTCCGGCTCTCGTTCCTCCACCATCGCCAGCGCCTTCCCACCGTCGGAGGCCGTTTCGACCTCATAGCCCTCAAAGGAAAGCGCTCGCGTCAGGGCCGCCCTCACATCGGGGTCGTCTTCCGCTATGAGCACTCTGTCCACGAGATCCTCCCAGAGGAACGATACGGCTGTTTACGGCAACCACGATGAAGACCTGATGAGAATCCATTGCGTGCATCCCGCCGATCCTGGCCGGACTCGGCTCGTGGGTGTTTTGGCGATCGAGCCGGTCATGGCGCCAGCCATCGCAAACCGTCGGCAGACGCGAAGCACCACGACCCAGTAGCCCAGTAGCCAAGTAGCTCAGTTGGTATTCGTAATACGTGATACGTAATACGGGAGCGAGGCGCAGCCGAGCGACTAGAAGATCGATGCTCCGATGATCGAGACGCCGAATTGCAGCAGCAGCCACAGGAGCCAGCCCCCAATCGCGCTCGCGATGGCTTGCCGAGTATCGAAGTCGAGGCCCTGTCGGATCGCAATCACCGATGCCACCAAGGTCCAGATGCCTGCCACCGGCCCCAGCAAAGGCACGACGGCGATGACCCGAGGAGCCTGGGCATATCCGAGCACTCGCAACATCTCACCGAAATTGGTGGTGCCGCGAAACACCTTGGTCCCTATCACCATCGTGGTTGCCGCCCATACGATCCAACCGATCACGGCAACCACCGTGCTGGTGGCGATCACGACCAGCAACCCGCCCTGGCTCGGTGTCGTCAGAGAGCCGAAGCCGAGCCAGCCGCGAATTGTCTCCCACAGTCCCGCTCCGACAACATCGCCAAAGCCGATCCATGCCCCAACCGCAGCGAACATGTTGGCAATGAGCACAACGGTGAACGCCTCGCGGCTGAGCGAACGGTCGTGCTCCGCAATGTCGAAGAAATCGGAATCGAGCGCAGCGGCCCGGAACATGCGCCTGAACATGGGGCCGGGAACGATAGGAAGAAGTACCGAAGTAGCCCAGTAGCCAAGTAGCCAAGTAGCCAAGTAGCGAAAAAGTAGATCAGTAGCGAAGTAGCCCAGTAGCGAAGGCAGACACTGATCTACTGATCTACTGATCTACTGATCTACTGATGGCCCCACTTCTGTCGAAACGGCCGGTCACTCGTCGGCACGCGCTCCAAGAGGCTCCGCAGAATAGGAAGCGATCCGGTCTCCGCCGGCGAAGCCATTCGCGGAGCCGTGGCCCGAGCGGCCCGCCGCCAAGCGGCAAGAGCGGGAAAATGGTGCTCCGCAGAACAGGAAGCGATCCGGTCTCTGTCGGTAAAGGCATTTGCGGAGCCGTGGCCCGAGCGGCCCGCCGCGAAGCGGCAAGAGCGGGAAAAATGGCCCCACTTCTGTCGAAACGGCCGGTCACTCGTCGGCACGCGCTATTGGGTAGCATCGCCGCCGATGAGCAAGATCTCCCGCCGGGCCGGCCTCGAGGGAGCCGCCGAGGCCTCGGGGCCGACGGCGGTAATCGACACGTTCCGTGCCTTTTCTACGACCGCGTACCTACTGGATGCAGGGGTTACCCGTCTGATTCTGACCGATGGCTTGGATGAGGCGCGACGCATCGCCGCATCCCTGGACCATGCTCTGTTGTGCGGTGAGGACGGCAGCAGGCCCCCAGACGACTTCGACCTCGGTAACTCCCCGACCGAAGTCCTACAGCGCACCGATTTGCCGGGGCGAACCGTGGTGATGCGAACCTCGGCAGGAACGCGATGCGTGGCCGCAGCAGTTGCCGGTGGTGCCGGCCCCGTCTATGCAGCAAGCCTTGTCGTTGCCGGCGCCACTGCTTGTGCGCTTGCCGACGAGCCCACCGTCACACTGGTGTCCTCCGGCGGATCCGTGACTGTGCCTAACGATGAGGACGAACACACCGGGGATCTCATCGCCGGGATCGTCGGCGGGCACACGCCGGACTACGCCGCCGTGGTCGACGCGGTGAGGGCCGGCACCGGTACCGCTCGGCTCCGCGCCACGCCGTGGATTGATGACCGCGACATCGACCATTGCCTCATGGTGGACAAGTTCGATTTCGCCATGGAAGCGGCAATGTCAGACGGGTTATTGACACTGAGCCCTAACTAGTCACTTTGGGCGCGAGCTCGATGCGGAATCCCTCAGGTGCCCCGTGTGTGCTGCCGATACAAGCCGCATGGCTTGGCTGAAGATCAAGCGCGAGGAACGTGATTCCAAGAAGAACCGGGCACGGCACGCCAAGGTCACTTCGAGCAGGCTGAGTCAGGTATTTGCCTCGACCAACGGAGTCGAGGACGCCGATCCCGAAGAGGTCGAGGCCCGCATCAGGAACATGTTCTACGGCTCGTCACGCAAGTAGCGATTCGAGCGCAGACGCACAATTGGAAGGCGCCGTCCGTTCATTAGCTACCGTCCACGGCCTCATCCGGTCGGTAGAACATCATCATTTGGCCCAGCGCCCCTAAGAAGCCAAACACGCCGATCGCCAAGCCCACCCAACCGTCCAGGATGTCGGCGAGCCCGATCTTCGCATCGATCGAGATGTCACCCGGACCGGCGATGGCTATGGCGAACGCTGCGGCAATTAGAACGAACACATATTCCCAACCCTCATCCGGTCGAGCCGTGACCCAGAACCCGGCGGCGCGATGCACCGAGAAAAAGGCCACGGTCAGGATGCCGATCACTCCCGCGGCCGCCAGCGAGGTGAGAGCGCCGACGACCAACAGAACGCCGACACCGATCTCGGTCGCCGAAGACAGGAACCATTGGAGCATGGGCTGACGGAACCCGATGCTCCCGAACCAGTTCGACGTCTTCTCCCTACCTCTGGCGTGTTTCACGCCGTGGGCGAGCAGTATGAGCCCCACCGCCACCCTGATGATCAGCAGGCCGACGTCAATACTCACAGATCGCCTCCCGATAGCCTCTCAGGACCCAACGCAACTAAACCTCTTGCTATTGCTGCCAGGTTGAATCTACCCGAGCATTACCACTTTGGAGGTCGGATTGACTCGTTAACCTGGTGACAGGCACGACTAGGCGAAAGGGCTGTGGATGGAGCTGGGATCAGCCGACCTCGACAGGCGGACCTTCGACATAGAGCGCAAGGGCTATGACCGAGCGCAGGTGATCCTGTTCCTCCACCACGCGGCGGCGGCGATGGAAAACCTCGAGGCAACTGCGAGGAGCGGACAGTTGCGGGTCGAGCAGCTCGAGCGAGAAATGCGCGACGTCCATGTCAGCGTCGCCAACGGATTTCACCAGGCCGTCGCCTCACGTGCCCTGCAGTCCCAAGCCGCTGCTTCCGCCGCCAGCGCAGTCGGGGCAACAGAACGGGCGACCACAGAGGCCGCCCAGATCGACGCCGATGCCGAGAAGCACGCACAACGGCTGCGCGATGAGGCGGAAGCATTGTTGCAAGCGGCCCTCGCCACCGCCGCGGCAATTGAGGCCGAGCAGCAGCGTTTGGATGTGGCAGCCGACGCGGAACGCCAGGCTCTGCTCGCCGACGCGCAGGCGGAGGCCGATCTCATCGTTGGCGAGGCCAAGATTGCGGCCGGGGCAGCCAGGGCGGAGGCTCAGCGCTTCGCACAAGAGCTGCGAGAACTCACCGCCACTGAAACCATCGAGCTCGTCTCCTACGCCAAGGCTATGGCAGCCGCCATCCTGGGGGGCGCCGAGCCCGATGAGGTAACGATCTCGGTTGAAGACGACAACGTGGCCATCGAACTCCACGATCCGGCGCCGATGACAGAGAAGGGGGAGCCCGTTACGGAGGGGCTCGGCGGGGTACGACCGTCGCGCTATGAGGCGAGATCAGCCAACCTCCCTCGCATCGGTGACAAGGACGCCACGTCTACGATCGATTCCATGGAGTCGCTGAGGTCAACGGCCACCGGCCACCGGTCAACGGCCACCGGCCACCGGTCACCGGCCGGAACCGACGATTAGAGACCGGAGTCCCAAGTAGATCAGTAGCGAAGTAGCGAGGTCAGAGACTGATCTACTGATCTACTAATGGCACCACTTCGAGACGACCGGTCACCTATCGGGGCACGCTTTACGAAAAGTGGGTCTTCGGTCGCTCTTCGAGTTCGCCGTCGACGCGAATCTCCACCTTCTCATTGTAGAACGACAGGTATCCGGCGACCTGCGTCGACTCCGGGAACGGGGTGGGATAGCTCCACACGATGTCCTCAACAAGACCATCGTCATTCTTGACATGCCAGTACTCGGCATTGCCCTTGTACGGACAGGCCGTGTGGGTATCTGACGGGACGAGGAGGTCGAGCCTCACGTCGGTCTTGGGGAGGTAGTAGCGCACCGGGAGCCCGGTCTCGAACAGCAATCGCGGCTGATGCGAATCGGCCACCTTCACCCCGTCGATCATCACCTCGATGTGCCGTGACGATTGAAGGATATCGATGCGGGTGTGCGGGTCGCGGGCGTGAACGAATACCTCGACATCTTCCTCGAACCAATGCGTCATCGCGGCCCAGCGGAACGATACGAAACCAGCGATCTCATCGATCTGTGCCCCGTCCCAAACCCGAGCCGCCGCCACTGCTTCTTCATCGCCCACCTTGATCGTATACACCGAGGCCGTGCCCCGGCTTGGTGATCGATAGGACTCGCCGGTGGCGACGAGCAGCTCCGTTTGGACATCCGCCGCCGGGAAGTAGTAGGTCGGGTAGTACGGCGACTCCCAGACGTACTTGGCGTTCGTCGAATCGGCGACGACCTCACTACCGAGCAACACCCTGACCCGCTTCTGCCCGTCCTCGACTCTGACCCTGCCTCGCTTGGTATCGGTCACCGCGTTTCTCCTTTCGATCCTTTCTCGATCAACCGGAATGAGCCCACCGAGATTCCGAGGACAAGGAACCGAGGCCCTTACGTGATCCCGTCGAGCACGAAGCCGTAGGTGGCATCAACGAGATCGTCGCGGTCGATGCGACCGGACAGGCGGTACCACCGCTCGACGGCATTGAGGATGGAGAGGATGAAGATGGAGATGATCACGACGTCGACATCGGATCGAAACGCCCCGTCGGCGCAGCCTTCCTCGAGCACCGTGCGAAAGGACGCTTCATACCGGTCGCGAGCGGCGATGACAGCGGCTCGCCGCTCATCATCGAGCGCTGCTGCCTCGTTGAGGTAGGTCCGCACTTCGGAGCGGTGATCGAGCACCACACCGATGTGCCCGGCGATGAGAGCACGCAGCCGATCCGGGGGGGAACCGCCGCGGGCCAGTGCCGCATCTGCCGCGTCTTGGAAGAATCGGGCCCCCCGGCTGACCACCTCGACGAGCAGCGCCTGCTTTCCCTCGACGTGTGAATACAGCGACGATCCGAGCAGCCCAAGCTCGTTGCCGAGGTCGCGCATCGAGGTCCCGTGATAACCGCGCTCGGCGAAGAGCCGGCCGGCAGCGATGACGACGTCTTCTCTGGTGTTCATAGGTCGTAGGTGAGCTCGACGGTCTCCGACACCGGGTGGGACTGGCAGGTGAGAACCTGCCCGGCAGCCACCTCGTCGTCGCTGAGCGCCCAGTTGCGATCCATACGCACCTCGCCGTCGGTCACCAATGCCCGGCACGAGGCGCAGGCGCCGCTGCGGCACGAGAAGGGAGCATCCGGGCGAGCGGAGAGGGCGTGATCGAGGATGGGCAATCCATCGGGGTCGATTACCAGCGTCGACGTTCGTCCGTTGAGAGTGAAACGCACCGTCGACCCTTCCGGATCGTCGGCTGGGATCTCGACGCGGACCTCGTCACCTGCGTAGAACAGCTCGTCGTGGATGTCGGCCTCGTCCACTCCCCTCGCCGCCAGCGCTCTACGCGCCGCCTCCACCATGCCGGACGGCCCACACAGGTACCAACCATCGATCGAATCGGCGTCGATGACGGTGGAGAACAACTCGTCCAGCTTGGCGACGCCGATGCGCCCGTCATACAGAGGGATGGTGCTCGTCTCTCGGCTGAGGACATGCATGAGCACGAGGCGGCTCGGGTAGCGATCTTTGAGAGCGCCCAGTTCGTCGAGGAACATGACCGACATCGAGTCGCGGTTGCCGAAGACAAGTGTGAACTGGCTCTTCGGCTCATCCTCTAGGACGGTGGCGATCATCGACATGATCGGCGTGATCCCGCTGCCGGCGGCGATCGCCAGATACCGCTTGGCTTGTCCCGGTTCGGTCGTGATGGTGAAGTCACCGACAGGCAGGGTGACGTCGAGCCGGTCACCGACCGCCAAATCTGTATTGGCGAAGGTCGAGAACGTGCCACCGTCGAGATGTTTGACGGCGACCCGGAGCTCACCCGAATTGGCGCTGGTGCAAATCGAGTAACTGCGTCGCACATCTTCGCCATGGATCACACCGCGCACGATGACGTGCTGACCGGGAACGAAGCGGTAGGCGTCGCGCAACTCCGATGGCACCGCAAACCTGATCGCCACCGAGGCGTCGGTGAGCCGATCAACGGAACCGACCTCCAGGGTGTGGAACTCAGCAGCCATGGAGAAGTCGCGAGTCGAGAGTCGAGAGTCGAGAGCCAGAATGGCGACAGCTCGCGGCGCGCGATTCGGGACTCGTGACTCGCGACTCGCGACTCATGACTCTCTTCATATCGCTTTGAAGTGGTCGAACGGCTCCCTGCATACTTCGCATACCATCAGGGCCTTGCAGGCGGTCGACCCGAACGGTGACACCACCGTCGTCTTTGTCGCCGAGCACTGAGGACACACCACCGGCTCCGCATCTGCTCCGGCCGGCCCCGGGGGGGCGATGCCGTAGTCGTTCAGCCTGTGCCGGGCGTCGTCGGTCATCCAGTCGGTCGTCCATGGCGGGCTGAGGACGGTGTTGACCGCAACCCTCTCATAGCCGGCAGCCTTCAGCACCGAGACGATGTCTTCTTCGATCACCCCGAGCGCAGGGCACCCCGAGTACGTCGGAGTGATCGTGACGGCGACGGCTCCATCCGCGGCAACGGTGACACCGCGCAGCACGCCAAGGTCGCCGATGGTCAGAACCGGAACCTCGGGGTCAACGACGGCGGCAACGAGATCCTCGATCCGGCTCGAAAGTGTCTGGGTCGTCACCACTGAAGCCCCGGGTATGTGCGTTGCATCCACTGCATCTCGGCGAGGAGGTGGCCAAGGTGCTCGCTGTGCATCCCGCTACGTCCCCCGGAGGCCTGGTACGGATCGTCGGGACGGTGCAGCGTTGCTTCGGCGAGGATCTCGTCGACCGTGGCAGTCCACGCCTGATGTAGCGTCGTCGGGTCCACCCCAACTCCCTCGTCGGCCATCTGCCGGTCGAGGTCATCGGCCTCGAACAGCTCCCCGGTGAACCGCCACATCGCACCGATGGCATCCTGCATCCGGCGGTGCGACTCGTCGGTGCCGTCTCCGAGGCGCACCACCCAGCTCGACGTATGTCTGAGGTGATACCGCGCCTCCTTCAGCGCCTTGGCGGCGATGCCGGCGAGCCGTTCGTCGCTCGATCGCGAGAGGGCTTCCCACAGTTCGAGCTGGTAGGCATCGAACAGGAACTGGCGTGCGATCAACTCACCAAAACCCTCGTGTGGCTGCTCGACGAGCAGGGCGTTGGTGAACTCGCGCTCCGTGCGCCAGAAGGCAAAGTCATCCTCGGTGCGACCCTCTCCCTCGACCTCGGCGGCATAGGAGAAGAGATGTTGGGCGACCCCGATATGGTCGAGCCCGATGTTGGCTACGGCCAGGTCCTCTTCGATTTCGGGGGCGCTGGCGATGTATTCGGAGAGCCGCTGCCCGAGGACAAGGTTGTCGTCGGCGAGACGCACCAGATATTTCAGCAACGGGGCGGCGATCGCTGTGATGGTCACATCTGCCCCACTTCTTCGGGGATGTCGTAGAAGGTGGGGTGGCGGTAGGGCCGATCCTCGAACGGCTCGAACATGGCCTCCGAATCGTCCGAAGCGTAGATCGCGGTGGATGGCACGACCCAGACGCTGATGCCCTCGGCGCGCCGTGTGTAGGCGTCTCTGGCGTTCTGTACTGCGGCCTCGGCATCCGGAGCATGCAACGATCCGGCGTGGCTGTGGTTGAGGCCGCGCTTGGGGCGTACGAACACCTCCCATAACGGCCACCCGTGCTCTTCGTAGTGGCCGGTGGGGTCTTCGGTCTGCTCGCCAGGGATCTCTGGGACTTCGTATGTCATGCCGTTCTCCTCAGGCTGACCTTCTCGGCGTAGGCGGTGGCGGCCTCCCTCACCCAGGCGCCCTCCTCCCATGCATGCACCTTGGCAGCGATGCGCTCCCGGCTGAGGCGCCCATCACCCTTGACCACCGCCCAGAACTCGTCCCAGTCGATGTCCCCGATCATCCAGTGGCCGGTTCCCTCGTCGTAGGTGAGGTCGGGGTCGGGGAACGTCACCCCGAGGTGCTGACCCTGGGGAACGGTCTGATCGACGAATTGCTGGCGGAGCTCGTCGTTGGTCACTCGCTTGATCTTCCACTTCATCGATTGCTCAGTGTGAGTGGACTCAGCGTCGGGGGGCCCGAACATCATCAACGATGGCCACCACCATCGATCTATGGCATCTTGCATCATCGCTCGCTGGGCCTCGCTCCCCCGCGACAGCGCGAGCAGAATCGAGTAACCCTGCCGCGCATGAAAGCTCTCCTCCTTGCAAATCCTCACCATCGCCCGCGCGTAGGGACCGTAGGACGTCGACTGCAGCGCAATCTGGTTGACGATCGCCGCCCCGTCGACCAGCCAGCCGATGGCACCGATGTCGGCCCAACTCAGGGTGGGGTAGTTGAAGATCGATGAGTACTTCTGCTTCCCGGTGTGAAGGAGGTGTTGCAGCTCGTCTCGAGAGACGCCGAGAGTCTCTGCTGCGGAATACAGGTACAGACCGTGACCGGCTTCGTCCTGCACTTTCGCCATCAGGATGATCTTGCGCATCAAGGTCGGGGCCCTGGTGATCCAGTTGCCCTCGGGCTGCATCCCGATGATCTCCGAGTGGGCATGCTGGGCGATCTGGCGGATCAGGGTCTTGCGATAACCATCCGGCATCCAATCGCGAGGTTCGACCTTGTCGTCCGCTGCGATCGTCTCCAAGAATCGATCCTCGCCGGTAATGGTCACACCTCCACTAGGTGAGTGCCAGCGTACCAACGAACGTTCGTTGGTGCAAACCCGCGTCCTGCGTCTCCCGCAAGCGCCAGCGCCGAGGGAGAAGAATGGCTACTTGCGACTTGCGACTTGCGACTTGCGACTTGCGACTTGCGACTTGCGACTTGCGACTTGCGACTTGCGACTTGCGACTTGTGACTCGCCTATCCGGCAAGTGTCTGGATCTGGCGGATGGCCACCGTCACCGCTGCGGTGTCGGAAACACCGTCGCGCCGCATCAGCCGCATCAGCCTGGTCAGCCGTCCCTCCTCCTCGAGGTGGGTCGAGATGAAGGCATCGACGGCGTCGTCGGCTTCGGCATCGGGGGACTCTGCGAAGATGCGCTCCACGATCTGACGGCGAAGCGCCATCAAGTCATAGGCGAGGCTGAGCCGAGCCCAACGTTGCCACCTGGTGTGCGCAGGGAGATCGGCGAGCTGACGCTCCAACCAATCGATGTGGAAAGACTGGCCTGCCCGGAAGAAGGCCTTGGCCACGTCGAGCACGAGACGGCCGGTGTCGGCGGCCACGTCAACGATGCCGGTGCCGTGCACCAGCTCGTCTTGGTAGGCATGCCGGTAGGCGAGCTCGGGCGGGGCCCCGTGGTCGATCAGCGCCTGAGCTGTCTCGTTGTTCTTGGCCTGCCAGCGCTTGGGACCGATCGATTGAATCTCGCCAGACAGCTCGGCGAAACCTTTTCCATACATCTCGATGAGCTCGCTCGAAGTCGCATCGGATGACTGGGCTACGAACACCCTGGTAATGGTCTCGACCAGGTCGTCGATACCGCCGAGCATCTCTCGTTGCAGGGCGGGGTCGAGGGAACCGGCGAGCTCTTCGATCGCAGACCAGCGTTGACCCGCCAACGTGACCTCCCTTGCAATGCGGTAGGCGCGTACGATCCGGGCCGGGCTTGCCCCGGTCTCGGCGCCGAGGCGAGCGACAAACGTCGATCCTTGTGAGTTGAGCACCTGGTTGGCGACGATCGTCGATATCAGCTCGCGCCGCAGCGGATGTTCGTCGACGTACGTATCGAACCGGTCGACGATCGCGTCGGGGAAATACTGGCGAACATCCGCAAAGAAGTCGGATGAGTCGGGCACATCTGAGTTGAGGAGGTCGTCGGTGAGCTGCTGTTTCGCATATGCCATGATCACCGCGATCTCGGGCCGCGCCATCGAGCCGCCATCACGCGAGCGTTCGACCATCGTTTCGGTCAACGGCAGGCCCTCGATCTCGCGATCAAGGCCTGCCTCCTCCTCCAGCGCCACCATCAGGTCCTCGTAGTCGTCGATCCTGGTTACAGACAACGCCGCCTCCTGGGCGATGATCTGGGCCTGGAGGAAGTTGTCGTAAACGATGGCCTCCACCACGTCACCCGCAACCGACTGTATGAGGTCGTTCCGGTCGTCGCGGCTCAGGCTGCCATCGAGCTCGGCGAGGCGCAGCAGCACCTTGATGTTGACCTCACGGTCCGAGGCGTGCACCCCGCCGCTGTTGTCGAGAAAATCGGTGAAGATGCTCCCGCCTGACCGCGCAAACTCGATGCGACCGGCCTGGGTGAACCCGAGGTTGCCGCCCTCGCCGACGACCAGGGCCCGCAACTCGTTTCCGTTGACCCGGATGCCGTCGTTGACGCGATCTTGCGCCTCCAGCTGGCTCTCCGTGGTCGCCTTGACGAAGGTACCGACGCCACCATTCCATATCAGGTCGGTCGGTGCCCTCAACACCTTGGAGATCAGCTCATTCGGGGTCACCACCCCGGGCCGGATCCCGAATCTCTCGCTCATCTCGTCGGTCACATCCACCCGCTTGGCCGCACGCGAGAACACCCCGCCCCCGCTGGAGATCAGCGACCTGTCGTAATCCGCCCAAGATGAGCCGCCCATGGCCGCCAGCCGGGACCGCTCGTCGTAGGACCGAGCCGGGTCCGGATTGGGGTCGATGAAAACGTGGCGGTGATCGAAAGCGGCAATGAGTCGAATCGACCTGGAGAGCAACATCCCGTTCCCGAACACGTCGCCAGACATGTCGCCGATCCCGACCACGGTGATCGGATCAGCATCGACATCGACACCGCGCTCCACAAAGTGGCGGCGCACTGACTCCCAGGCTCCGCGGGCGGTGATGCCGAGGCCCTTGTGGTCGTAGCCGGTGGAGCCCCCGGAGGCGAACGCATCGTCGAGCCAGAACCCGTATTCGGCGGCGATGGCATTGGCGGTGTCGGAAAACCTGGCGGTTCCCTTGTCGGCGGCAACTACGAGATACGGGTCCTCGGCGTCGTGGGTCCTGACACCCTTCGGTCGCCGGACGACGCCATCGACGAGGTTGTCAGTGAGATCGAGGAGACCGCGGACAAAGGTCTCGTACCCTGCCTTGACCTCGTCGGGCGTTGGCCCACCAGGGTCGGCGAAGCGCCGCATCACAAACCCGCCTTTTGCCCCCGTGGGCACGATGACCACGTTCTTGGTCATCTGCGCCTTCATCAGACCGAGTACTTCCGTGCGGTAGTCCTCTCGGCGTGTCGACCACCGAATCCCTCCCCGTGCTACCCGCCCGCCCCGCAGGTGGATACCGCCGACGTCCCTGGCGAAGACGAAGATCTCGAACAGGGGATGCGGCTCGGGTACGTCTGGAACCGCCTCCGACAGGAACTTGAACGCAAGCGATCCGGCATCGATGAAGGCATTGGTGCGCAGTGTTGCGTCGATGAGCCCGAGAAAACCACGCAGGATCGAATCTTGGTCGAGCGATTCGACGTCGTCGAACTCGTCGATGATGCGCAGCCGCAGCTCGGCTTCTGTCGCCTCATCCCCGTCTGGCCCGAAGCGCGCTTCGAAGAGCCGGACCAGATCGTGTGTGATGTCGGGATAGGCGGCCAGCGTCTCGGCGACGTATGCGCCGGTGAACGCCGGTGTCACGATGGACCAGTACGAGCGATAGGCGCGCAGAATATTGATTTGGTGGTAATCGAGCCCGGTGAGGACGATCAGTTGGTGCAGCGAATCCGATTCCGCAACGCCGCCGATGGCGGCGGCCAGGGTCTCCGCCACCCGCGATCCGCAAGCATCCGTGTCGAGAGCCACCCCGTCCGGGCCAAGGACACCGAAGTCGTGCAGGAACAGATCCTCACGGTCGTCTTTGATTCGCGTCGGCACTTCTTCGACGACCCGAAGCCCGAGATCCTCGAGCAGGGGAAGCAGCTCCGATAGGTCTCGTTTTCCTTCGCGGCTGTAGACGGCTACTCGGGTGAGACGATCTTCGGTATCGATCTCGTTGTACACGTCAACGGCGAGCCGCTCGTCGCTGCTAAGGAGCCGTTCCAGGTTTACCATCGCCGACGCCGCTTCGGGCAGCGGAGTCGAATCCCGGTAATAACGTGGAAAGCGGCCGGCATGCGCTTCTATCAGCCGTTTCGCATCGGCATCCCCGACTCGTGGCGCAAGAACGTCGAAGAGCCGGTCGTCCCAGGTTCGAGTGAGGCGATACACCTCGGTCTCGAGCTCCTCTGTCGACACCTCTGGGATATCGCCGTCCGGCCATACCGTGAAGTGGATCCTGGCGTCGCCGGTCTCACCAAGCGAGAGCCGATAGTCGATCGACGTGCCCTCGAAGCGTTCGAGGAAGAGCTGCTGCAGCTGTTGCCGGAGCTCGGCGTTGAACCGCTCTCTCGGGGCAACAACCAATACCGAGACATTGCGATTGAGCACGTCCCTACGCACGAACATCCGAACCCGCTCTTGCTCTTCTGACTCGAGCAGGCCGACAATGCTCTCTCGCAAGTCCTCCACGGACAACGAGAACAGCTCATCTTTGGGAAACGATTCGAAGAGCTGGACGATCACCTTGTAGTCGTGCGAGCCCTCGACGAGATCCTCCGCTTCGAGGATCCAGCGCAGCCGATCCCGCAGGATGGGGAGCGATGCTGCCGGCGCCATGTAGGCCTTGGACGTGAACAGGCCGAGCAACCTGGCCTCGCCCCGGGTCGTTCCCGTATTGTCGACCCGGCGGAGCCCGATGTAGTCCATCCGGGCAGTGCGGTGGACGGTCGATCGTGAGTTGGTCTTGGAAATCACCAACTGCTTGCTGTGGGCGTAGCGATCCGCCACCGCCTCCGGGAGCTCGGAAAGCAGAACTGGGCGGGCATATCCGCTCCTCCTGTCCTCTGCGAGAAGTCCGAGCCCGGTCCCCGGACTGGTCATGATGGCCGGCGCCCCCTCCTGATCCACGATCTCGTATTCGCGGTAACCGAGGAAAACGAAGTTGTCGTCGCCAAGCCAGTCAAAAAAAGCCACCGTCTCATCGACGTCCCCTTCGGGGAACGCGCCAGCATCCTCGCGTGCATATCCGATCATGGTTCGGACCGCGTTCTGCATGGGATCGAAGTCGGCGACAACGTTGCGCACGTCGCCGAGCACACGCGTCAAGGCCCTGGTAAGGGAACGGGCCTCTTTCTCGTCGAGGTTTGCCTCGAGCTCATAATGCTGAAACGACTCTCGGTGCTCGGAGTCCCGGCTCCTGACCACGTCCACCAGAGCACCCGACTCGTCACGGACGGTTCCGAGGACTGGATGGAAGTGGCGAGCGACCGTGTATTCCCGCTCGGTCAGGAGGCCGAGCACTGAGTCAATGAGGAACGGCGAGTCGTCGGTGACGATCTCGATGACCGACCCCGGTGCGTGGTAACCGTGGCCACCTGCGTTCGGGCTGAAGATCCGGATGACCGCGGTCTCGTTGCCTCGCGCAGCCAGGAACCGGAACGCATCGACGAGTTCGGAATGCAGCTCATCCGGGCTGAGAAGCAGATCCTCGTCGTCGGGAATCCGCTTTGTATAGGAGCTGCTGAAGGAGGTGAAGGCGTCG
>JADFIY010000171.1 GCA_022566415.1 Acidobacteriota bacterium | reverse complement strand
CCTCCGCGATGGCACGACGCACACTCATGGCAATCTCACTCCACATACCCCCAACACTGTCAGGGAAGACCCGCGACATGTGTCAGGGATGTGCTGCAACAGAACAGGGCGATATATCTACCTGGGAACCCTGGGTTGGCGGGGCGATCGGATCAACCGGTGCGCGGCTGCTCGGCGATCTTGGCGAGCACACCGTTGACGAAACGACCGGATCGCGCCGTCGAGTAACGCTTGGCAAGCTCGACAGCCTGGGACAAGACAACGGCGACCGGGGTGTCGGTATAGCGGAGCTCGTACACGCCGAGACGCAGGACCGCCCGGTCAACGGCAGGCATCCGGGCCACCCGCCAGTCGGTGGCCTCAGCGTCGAGCACGGCGTCGATTTCCTCGACGTGTAACCAGGTCTCATGGGCAAGTCGAAAGCCGCGTCCCTCGTGTTTGGAGGACTCGATCTGGGAGAGATCGCCTGCGTCGGCCGAGTACAGGAGCCCGATGGCGCGCTCCCGCGCCTCTTGCCGGCTCACGAGACTCGGGTGATGTAGTCCCCGGTGCGCGTGTCGACCTTCACAATGTCGCCGATGTCGACAAAGAGCGGGGTCTGAATCACCAGCCCGGTCGATAGCGTCACCGGCTTGGTCGCACTCGACACCCGATCTCCCTTCACAGCATGCTCGGCATGGGTGACCTCCAGCTCGACGGCGGCAGGGAGTTCGATCCCGATCGGTTTGCCCTCGAACATCGACAGCCGAACGGTTGCACCTGCCGCCAGGTACGAAGCTTCGGCGCCGACGGCCTCCGTCGTTAGGATGAGCTGGTCGAACGTCTCACCGTCCATGAAGGTGAACCCCAGGTCGTCGCGAAAGAGGTACTGGTAGTCGCGGCGGTCGATCGTTGCTCTTGGGAGATTCTCACCTGCGCGGAAGGTGCGATCGACCACTCCCCCAGAAGTGAGGTTCTTGAGCTTCATCCGCACGAACGCCTTGCCCTTTCCCGGTTTGACGTGCTGGTACTCCACCACCTGGTATAGGCCGTCCGGCAAATTCAGCGCCATGCCGGGTTTCACGTCGTTGGTCGAGATCACGGCTTCTGCTCCTCGATGCCGACAGCAGCCAGTGCGGCGCGTACGCTAGTCGGATCGGCGTGCACCACCGCTGGCCTCCCCACCTCCTCCAACACCACGAAACGGAGGCCCCCGTCGTCCCGTTTCTTGTCAAGCGCCATCAACTCTTCGACCCGTGCCATGGATACTGTCGGCGCCTCCACCGGCAGGCCAACCGAGGCGATGAGGTCACGCTGCTCGGTCGCTCCGTCGAAGCCCGTCACTATCTCCGAGAGGGTGGCCGCTGCCACCATGCCGACAGCGACCGCATCGCCATGGCTCATCCCAGCAGCCACCTCCACCGCGTGACCGATCGTGTGCCCGTAGTTCAAGATCGCCCTCCGGCCACGCTCGGTGAAATCCGAGGACACGACCTCGGCCTTGACGGTGACCGCCCGGTCAACGACCTCGGCGAGAGGAGCCCCGAGACCGTGTGTCTCGTAGAGGGCAACCAAGAACGGGTCGCCGATGTACCCCGACTTCAGGGCTTCGGCGGCACCCTCTGCCAGCAGTGACTCCGGGAGCTTGGCGAGAAGGTCGATATCGACGACGACCCTGGTGGGGTGTCGGAACACTCCTGCGAGATTCTTTCCGTCGACGTTCACCGCAGACTTGCCGCCGACGGCGGCATCGACGGCACCGAGCAACGTAGTCGGGATGAACACCGCCTCGATCCCGCGCATGTAGGTGGCGGCAACGAACCCTGCGGCGTCGGTGAGGGCTCCTCCACCGATGCCGACGATGGTGTCGCCACGTGCCACGCCCGCGGCGCCCAGCCGGCGGTACACATCCTCGATGACCCCCATCCGCTTGGCCGCTTCACCGTCGGGCAGCGTCATCGAGACCGTTCCATACCCTTCGGCGGCCAACCGTTCGGCGACGACTTCGCCGAGTCCGGTCACCACCGGCTGGGTGAGGATCGCCACCTGCGACCGACCGTCGCGCTCGGGGAGCAGTGGAGAGCCATCGATCAAGCCGGGGCCAACGAGGATCTCGGAGACCACTTCCTCACCTTCGGTGATCACATGTCGCACGCGGTTTCCACACGATCGGCGACGGTCTCGACGTCGTCGTTGCCGTCCACGACGACCTCGGCCGCAACCCGATAGGCAACGGCGCGATCGGCGAAGATATCGGCGAGCCGTTCCAGGGTGTCTCCGCCGATCAGCGGGCGGGTCCCGGCGTCGCCGATCCTGGCCGCCGCCGTCTCCGGGGTCACCTCGAGCAACACCACCGTTCCGCTGTCGCTCATGGTGGCGACGTTGCTCTCGGCAAGGACCGAGCCACCCCCGGTGGCCACGACCCCGTCGGGCTCGGCGGCAACCGTTCGCAGTTCGTCGGCCTCGAGGTTTCGGAAGGCATCCTCACCTTCTATGAAGAAGATGTCGCTCACCGTCCGTCCGGAGATGCGTTCCACCCGGTCGTCGATGTCGTAGAAGGGGAGGCCGGAGCGCTTGGCCAGCACCGAGCCGACGGCGCTCTTGCCGCTTCCCATCAACCCGATCAGCCAGATGTGGCCCATCAGTAGGCGGCGAGGCGCGCCAGGTGGGCCTGATGTGCTTCGATGAACGCGGACCGGGTGTCGCCTCCGTACACTCGTTGGATCTCGGCGGCGAGCACGATCGCAACCATCTGCTCGGCGACGACGCCGGCGGCCGGCACCGAACACACATCGCTACGCTCGCGGAACGCATCGGCCGCCTCCTTGGTCTTCACATCGATCGATCGCAGCGGGCGCATCAGCGTCGACAGCGGCTTTTGGGCGGCCCTGACCCTGATGAGGGAACCGTTGGAGATACCACCTTCGATGCCGCCCGCCCGGTTGGTTTCCCTGACCACCCCATCGCCGCCGTCCCCGATGAGGATCTCATCGTGGGCCTCGCTACCGAAGCGGGAGGCGGAGGCGAACCCGTCCCCGACTTCGACGGCTTTGATGCCGGGAATCGACATGAGCGCTCCGGCGAGCAGCGTGTCGAGTCTGCGGTCGTAGTGGACGTGGCTGCCGACACCTGCAGGGACGCCGTGGGCGACTACTTCAACGATGCCGCCGAGGGTGTCGCGCTCGCTCTTTGCGGTGTCGATGGCGGCGATCATCGCCGTCTCGGCGCCTTGGTCGTCGTACACGCGAACCGGTGATGCGTCCACGGCCTCCTTGTCGCCCGCGCCCGGGACGAGACCCTTGGCCGCCGCGACGGGCCCGATACGAACCACGTGGCTGAGGACGCTGATCCCTACCTCGGCGAGGAGCTGCTTTGCCGCATAGCCTGCGACCGTTCGCGCCGCGGTTTCCCGCGCCGACGCCCGCTCCAATATGTCACGGGCGTCATAGGTGTTGTACTTCAACATCCCCGCCAGGTCGGCATGTCCCGGCCTGGGTGTGGTCATCGGTCGCTCGGCCGCGCCAGGGCCCGGGGCCATCTCCGCGGACCAGCGTTCCCATTCTGTGTTTCTGATGGCGACTGCAACCGGGCTGCCAAGCGTTCGTTCGAATCGGACCCCGCCGAGGATCTCGAGCTCGTCACGCTCGATCCGCATTCTCGGGCCTCTTCCATGCCCGAGGCGGCGCCTGGCCAGCTCTGCGCTCAACCCTTCGGCGGTGAACGACAGGTCCTTGGGGAGTCCCTCGACAATCGTCACCAGCGCCGGGCCGTGGGACTCACCCGCTGTGAGAAACCGGATCATCGCGCCATCGTCGCAGCGCCACCGTGCAATGTCATCCTGTCCCGTTCAGATACCAGTCGGCGATCCTCGATCCCCAGGCCAGGGCGAGATACGCCCCGACGACTAGGTACGGGCCAAAAGGGATGGCATCTTTCCTACTGCGGAGCCTGGAGACGATCAACACCAGCGAGATCAGCCCCCCGAGCAAGAAGGCGGCGAGCACGGCAACAGTCAGGACCTCCCACGCCGGATAGGCGGCGAATACGCCGAGCAGGAAACCGAGCTTCACATCGCCGTAGCCAAAACCCCCCCTGGCGATGAGCGCCAGCACGAAGAGCAGAGCGAAGTACGCAGCACCGCCGAGCAAGGGTCGCAGCAGGGCCCCACCGTCAACGAGGCTCCCCGCCAGCAACACAACCACGCCGACGACCGTCCCTGGGAACAGGATGCGATTCGGGATCAGCTGGGAGTCGATATCGGTGAGGATCAGCGTCACTGTGACCGCGACGAACCACAGATATGCCGGCAGCACCCAGGTCACGTCGACCACCAGTGGCGTTGCGGCGAAGAGAAGACCGGTGGCGACCACAACGATCGGCAGCCGTCTCGATTCCTTCCTCAGCTGCGACGGGGGCACGTCGATGGCGACCGCCTCGGCAACCACTCCGGCGAAGAGGCCGATGGGAAACAGGATGAGACTCGCCATGCGGCGCTGGAGCCTATCGAAGTCGAGAGTGGAGAGTCGACGGCCGGAGTCCTGGGCCTCAGAGCGCGGCTCGCATGGCATCAATCGGCGCGGCGACACCGGTCCATAGCTCGAATGACGCCGCCGCTTGGGCGAGCAGCATGTCACGCCCGTCGGCGACGGGCAGCCCGCGACCAGCGACCTCACCGACCGCCGGCGTCTGCAGCTCGCCATAAGGGAAATCGACGAGCCCGGAGGCGTTGGCAAGCATGGCATCCGGGAGCGCTTCGCCTTCCATGCCGATCGGGGTGGCGTTCACCACGATCGCTCCGTCGACGCCGGTCCCCCACTCCAGGACCTCCCCGGCTACGCGGGTGCGCTCGAGCAATGCGCCGGCCCCGCCGGGGCTGCGCGCCGCGATGTGCAGGGTGCGGTCGGCGAGGGCAACAAGCGCCGCCGCCGCCGCCCCTCCGCTGCCGAGCACGAGAACCGGAGCGGTCACCGACAGCCCGGCGTCACCCCAGATCGTGAGGATTCCCGCCACATCGGTGTTGTCACCAAAGGCCATCCCCACACGATGTACCAGCGTGTTCACCGCACCGGTGCGTAGCGCCATTTCGGAGACGCGGTCGACCGCATCAAAAGCAGCCTCCTTGTGCGGCATGGTGACATTGCCACCGTCGAGGCGTCCGTAACGAACCTCGGCAACGGCGGTGACCAGCCCGGACCGGTCGACCTTCCTGGCCTGGTAACTGCCCTCGATCCCGACCGCCGCCAGCGCCGCGATATGAATGGCCGGGGATCGCGAGTGCTCGACGGGATCGCCGAGCAGCACGAGGTTCACGGGAGTACCCCGTCCGCCTTCGCCTGCTCGATCTTCGCTTGGTGCTCCTCATACGTCTTGGAGAAGCCGTGGCGGCCGTCCTCGGAAACGAGCACGTAGGACAGGAAGTCGGTGCTCGCCGGGTCTGTCGCGGCCAG
>JADFIY010000170.1 GCA_022566415.1 Acidobacteriota bacterium | reverse complement strand
TGGTGATGCGTATGGATGGCCTCGATGCCTTCCCCGAGCTTGAACGCGCAGTGGCCGCGTTCCTCGCGGCGTATCTGACCGGTGTCGGGGATCTGGCCCGCTACACGGTCCCGGGGTCATCGCTGGTTGCGGTCGAGCCGGCGCCGTTTGTGACGGTGGAGATCACCCGGGCCGGGTCGGCGACGGCTGCTGACGGCACCCAACACGTGGCGGCCTTGGTGCGTGCCACGGACGCGGCCGGCCGCAGCCAGGTATTGGAGTACTCGCTGGTGGTGAGCCAGAGAGACGGTCGGTGGGAGGTAGCCGAGCTGCTCCCTGCCGCACCGCTTGGGCAACGAAAGCAACCGATGAAGGGAGATAGGAATGATTGAGACAGCGCAGAACCTGATCGGCAACCTGACAACATTGGCGATCGGAGCGGCGGTGGTGATCGCCATTGCGATGATCCTGTGGTCTTGGGTGGTGCAGCGGACGGTGTCGGCGGTGATTGGGGCGATCATCTTGGCGGGGATCGTCTTGTTCGCGATCAGCTCGACGGGGTGGTTGCGGGACAAGGTGGCCGAGGACGTTGGTGCCCGCACCCAGACTCAAGCCGTGGTCCCGGGTTCGGGGTGATGGCGGAGCAGTCTATGGACGAGGTCCTCCACTTTCAGTCGTACACCCACGCCCTGCGCCACCCGATCATCATCGGGCGCGTCGGCGGCTGGCGTCTCCCGTGGGCGTTGTCTGTGACCCAGCTCGGTGCCGTCGCCGCCACCGCAATCCTGCTCCTCGCTACTAGACCGGTGTGGGCTCACCTGGGCGGTGTGGGGAACTTGGCGCTGTTCTCTCTGATCGTGGGTGGCGCAGCGTGGGCGGCGCGGCATTGGAGAATCGAGGGCCGCTCCCCGATCGCTGCCGCCGTCGGGATCCTCTCGGTGGCATTACTGCCGGGTCGCCGAAGTACGAGAAACGGGCGTCCGGTGCGCGCCCCGCGCCCGGTTGGAGGCTCGGCGCCGGTAACCGTGTCCTCCCTCGGTGATTCACAGGTGTCGGGGTGAGGATGCGTGGGGCGTTGCCGGTGCAGGCGATCCAAGGCCATCTGGTGTGGGGCAGCGACGGTTCGGTGTGGGCGTGCCACTGGGTGGAGCCGTTCGGGTACCCGCACCGGTCGATTCGCGATGCCCACGAGATCCACGCCCGTACCGTCGCCGCCCTGCTCACCCTTCCCCGCCATTCGTTGATCCTGTCGGTGACCCACCGCCTGGCAGCGCGCGAGTTGGAGGCCCGTATCCGCGGTGAGGTCGACCCGGGCGCGGCACCGGAGTGGGCAGCCCAGGCTCGCCACGCGGCGGCGAGTGCTGCCGACCCGATCTACGAAAGGCGGTGGATCCTCGCGGTTCGGATCCCCGGCGCCGGAGGCGCCACCCGGGTCCTGGATCGGCTCCGAGCGGCCCGATCCGAAGTGGAGACCGGATTCGGCGCCCCGCACTCCCCGCCGACAGCCAGCCGCACCAAGGCAGCCCTGGCGCAGGCGGACATGATCGAGGAGCAACTGGCCCAACACCTGACGCTACGGCGCCTTGACGCCAACGAAGTCCGCTGGCTCTACGAACGAGCGCCGCTACGCGGACTCACCGACCCCACCCCCCTCCACGGGGCTGGGCAGGATGGGTCGCCGGTCGCGGTGGTTCGTCTCGACCGGGACGCCGTCTACGTCGAGGGCGGCCGTCCCGGCGTCGCGGACCGGCCCCGTCATTGGCGGTACCTCACTGTTGAACACCCCGATGCCGGCACGGCCCATCAGACGTTCGCCTGTCTGGGTGAGACTCCACCGACGTGGACGTTTCCCTACGGGTCCGGTGAGTGGTTGTGGCACCTCGACGACCAGGTCCCGTTTCCCTTGGATTGGGCGGTGCGCCTGGAGCGGGTCGACAATCAACCGGCACGCCGCAGAGCGTTGCGAGCAAAACGGAACCTGGTCGGCCAGCTCGAGGAGCCAGGCGGCGACCCGGCGGGTCCAGCCACGACGCTGGCGGCGGCGGTCGTTGCGATCGATGACCACCGCGCCCGGCTAGAAGCCAACCCTGAGCTGCCTGCTTTCCGGGCCACCACCATCGTCGCCCTAGCCGATCGGGACCTCGGCGTTCTGGAACGTCACGCCGCGACCTTCGAGTCCACGTTCCGTGCTGCAGGGTTCAACTTCTACCGCCCTACCGGCGCCCAGCTCGCATGTTTCACCGCCATGCTCCCCGGAGCCTCGCCCAGCTCGGTGATCTCTGAATACTCACAGGATCTTCTGCCAGATGGGTTGGCGTCGGCGATGCCGTTCGCCGGATCGGGAGTCGGCGACCCGGGCGGGATGCTTCTGGGGTATTCCCTCGACACCCTGTCGCGGCGACCGGTGTTTCTCGATCCGGCCCGTGGGCCACGCGACCTTAACCGGTCTGGTTCGTTGGCGGCGATCGGGGAGCTCGGCTCCGGGAAAAGCTTCTTCGCCAAGATACTTGCCGCCAACACCGTTGCGATGGGTGGCCAGGTCGTCGTAGTCGACCGTACCGAACACGGCGAATACCGCCGTCTCGGCGACGTCGTGGCGGGGACCAGCCAGCTCGTCGAGGTCTCCGAGGAGGCTTCGGTGAGCCTGGACCCGTTCCAGGTGTTCGACAGTGACGAACACCGCCTCCGCTACGGCGTCGGATTCATCACTCTCCTTACCGGGACACCGCCGGCTTCGACCGCAGCTGCACACTGTCACCGTGCCGCTCAACAGGCCATCGACGCCGCCTCAACGAGTCGTCCCGCCCGCCTCTCCGACGTCATCCCGATCCTGGTCGACCAGGGCGGAGCCGCCGCCGAGGTCGCCGACAAGCTCAACGCTCTCTCGTTGATCTCCTATGGACGGCTCGTGTTTGGGGATACCGGACCTCCGGTCGGCCTCGACGCCGACTTTGTCTGTTTTCACCTACGCGGGCTGCGCCTGCCACGGCGAGGCTCGCCTCGAGAGGAGATACTGCCCGAAGAGCTCCTTGGCCAGGCGATGATGTATCTCGTCGCCGCCTTCAGTCGCCGCGTCCTCTTCGGGGACCCCAACCGGTTCGCCGCGCTACTCCTCGACGAGGCGCACGCCCTCACCGCCAACCCACAGGGACGCGCCCTGGTCGGAGATCTGATCCGCGACGGACGCAAACACTTCGCCGCGGTGTGGGCGTTCAGCCAGCTGCCATCCGACTTCGCCGGCGACGACAACGACCTCGACGCACTGTTGGGGTACCGGGTCGTGTTCCGCCAATCCCACCAGACCGCACCAGACGCCCTCGCCTTCTTGGGTTCAGACGACCGCGACGACAACATCGAAACCGTCACCGGCCTGGGCACCGGTCAATGTCTCCTCCGAGACCCGACGGGTCGCCTCGGCCTGGTCGACATCGCCAGCCCGCAGGACCCAGACATGCTGGCTGCCCTCTCGACCACACCTGCACAGACGGCGATGGCGGCCGGTCCATGGCCGTCCCTCAACGGGTCACACCGCGCCCACGATCTCACGATCCCTCAAGAGGGGACTGGTCGGTGACGCTCGCAGCCATCGTCGCAGGAATCCGGGCGGCGATATCCGGTTATCGGGTGCCGCGATTGGTTGGCGTTCTGGTTGTCGTGGTCATCGTCAGCGTCGCTCCGGCCGCTCCAGTCTCGGCCCAGGTCGTCGACGAGCAGCCCCAACAACCACAGGAGGCTCAGCCCGGTCTCGGCGACGAGCTGTATCCCCCGACCAGCTACTCCACCGACGTCGACCAGGGGATCGTCCCCGTCGGGAATTATGACATTGGATGCGCCAACGACGGATTCATCTTCGACGTGATCTGTGTCACCGTCGGGTTGGCCACCAGCACCTTGTTTTCCATCGGCTCCGCGATTGTCGCCGTGTCGGTGTGGCTCCTCGAGGCGGCTACCGGCTTCGCCCTCGAAGACGCCCTCATCGACGCTGCTACCACCCTTGCCGACCTCCTCGACACCCGAATCCTCGGCCCGATGCGGATCGCTCATCTCGGCCTGGTCACCTCCGCCCTCTACATGGGTTGGCAATTCCTCCGCGGCCGCCTCGGGGTCGGCGCCGGCGAGTATGCCATCTCCCTCGTCGTCCTTGCTGTGCTGATCCACGTCTCCACCGGCCCGGGATTCGGAGCTGCGGTTTCCGCGACAACCCGCGCCGCCGGGGGCATCTCCGCCGAGATCGTTACCCTCGCCGCCGGCACCGACGGGACCGGCGAGGTCGCAGACCAAGTCGGAGCCGCCCTGATGGCCGGTTTCGTGCGGGACCCATACGACGTCATCAACTGGGGTCGACTCCTCGCTGGCACCGAATGCGAAGCGGCCCGCAACCGAGCCCTGCAGACCGGTCCCCACGGCGTAGACGACTACCCCCGCCAGTTGATGGAAACCGCAGGGTGCAACGCCGAAGCCGAGTTCAACCGCGACGCCAGTTTCGGGCGACTTGTCGGAGCCCTGCTTCATGTGGTAGTTGCCGTCGCTGCGCTCATCCTGCTCCTGGTCACCGCCCTCACCCTCGTCGTCGCCAAGGGCATGACCCTTTTCCTCATCGCTCTGCTCCCGGTAGCCCTCTACGCCGGACTGTTCCCCGGGGCGGGACGAGCACTCCTGTGGCATTGGGTGTCGGCCCTGGTCCGTGTCGTTGCCCTCGTCGTTGTCATGGGCCTGTTCCTCGCACTACTCGTAGCCGGCCTCACCGGCCTGCTCGGCCTGGAGCGCGGCATGTGGGAGCGGTTCCTGATCATCATCTTCTTCATGGCAGTGATGTGGGTCGGTCGCAGCCAGCTCGTCGATCTCTCCTCCAAGTTCGCTGACTCCACGTTGCGGCGCCTCGAAGGGGCCAGCATCGGCGGCAGCCACGGCTCCTCGTGGGTTCCGCCCTACCAGGCCGGCGGCCTCACCGGCCTCGGAGTCACCCAAACCGTCAAACAGAGCGCCACCGAGATTCCACGAATCAACGGCCAGACGCCAACAGCCGTAGCTGTCGCCACTTGGCGGAAATACCGCGGAGCGTCCCGATGAACTGGTACGCCATCGCCAGAGCCGCCGTCCGCGTCGCCCACCGGCGCAGCCGCTGCGGCATCTCTCTGGCACGCAGCCGATGGTTCTTGCCGATCCTGGGTGTCGCCAGCCTCGGCTCCTCCATCATGGTCGTGGTTCTCGTCGGATTCGCCGGCGTCCTGTCGGCCGGCCCTGCGTCGGCTGCTGCGCGTGTGTTCAGGATCCCTCCCGTCGTGTTCTCCGCCTACCTCGACGCTGAAAGCAACGCCGACACCGTTGCCGACGGATGCCAGGTCCCGTGGCCAGTGGTCGCCGGCATCTGGAAGATCGAATCCAACCATGCCACCCAGCCCGGCCACACCATCAGCCCAGCCGGGACGATCACTCCGCCCCTGTACGGACCGATCCTG
>JADFIY010000169.1 GCA_022566415.1 Acidobacteriota bacterium | reverse complement strand
GGGGCAACCTTTCAACAACCAGGGCGACTGCATCCAGTACGCCAACACGGGCATCTAGCCGAATCGAGAGGAGGAAAGTCACATGAGGGGCCCGGGGAACATGCGGAGTCCGTGGATGGCCGGTAAGGCCAAGGCCCGCGATGAGCGCGGCGCCGTGATGGCCGAATACCTCCCGCTCCTCGCCGTCCTTGGCCTCGTGGTCTTCTTCTCTTTTTCCTTTCTCGGCCCCTGGGCCGCCAACCACCTCGGTGTCGCTGCCCTGTCGGTCGAGTACGGCGACTACGTCGCCGGTGAGTGCCCGAGCGGCGATTGGGGCCTTGTCGATCAAGGGCAGGACAAGAAGAACGGACAGAACGTCAACGTAAACGGGGACTACTACATCTGCCTCAAAGAGATTCCCGGTGGCGGCAACGGCAACACGAACAACAACAACAACGTGAAGGACAACAACTCGTATCCATGGGACAACAGCGGCTAGCGGCCCAGGTTGGCGACGCAACCGGACGAATCACCAGCAACCGCCCTCCCCGGTGGAGGGCGGTTCGGGTTGCTGAGAGAGCCGTGAGATACCGTTTGCGCTAGCTCAAGTCGCGAGCCACCAAATGCCGATGTAACACAAGACAGTTCACCAAGCCCTTGGGGGAGGCTCACATGAGCAGCCGGGGGAACATACGAAGTCTGTGGATGGCCGGCAAGGCCACAGCCCGCGATGAGCGCGGCGTCGCCATGGCCGAATACGTCCCGCTCCTCGCCCTCATCTCTCTCGTCGTCTTCTTCTCCTTCTCCTACGCCGGGCCCTGGGTCTACGACCAGATGATCGACGCCAGCATCGCTCTCTATGGAGATAGTGGGTGCCCCGAGGGCGAGTATGGACTTGTGCATGAGAGCCAGTTGCAGGGAGTGCAGATGCCCAACGGTGGGGACCGCGACCAGAACGAGGACGGCTGGTATTGCATGAAGACCGAAGCCAGCCAAGGCCAGGACCTGCCTGGGAACGGCAACAACACCAACAACACCGACATCAAGGACAACGACCGCCCCGATCCGTAAGCCAAGAGGCTCGCAAATAGGGTGCGATCCAGTCTGCGTCGGCAAAGTCATTTGCGGAGCCGTGGCCCGATGTGGCCCGTAGCCGAAAGCAGGAAAGTAGCTCCACTTCTGTCTGGACGGCCGGTCGCCAATCGGTACGCGCTCTAAACCGGACCGGATCGGAACCCGGCCACCGGTACACGAGGCCATGACCCGCTGCGCGCGGCCGCACGGCCAGACCAGGAAACCACGGAACCGCTCGTTGGTGCTCTGAGTAGCAATCCCTGCGTCCGAGGCGCTGGATGTCGGGTTGGGCTCTTCGTCGGATTGATTCGGCTCATGCAGCCCGGTCCCCCCTAGGTGAACGGTTGCGCTGAGTTGCGACACTTGTGAATATGTGGTTCGTTTCCTCCCCTCTTGGGGGAGGTGGCAGCCGACCATCGGGAGGCTGACGGAGGGGGCTACAAGGCCTTGTGGGGAACAGAAGCGAAGCCCCCCTCCCCGCCTGCGGCGGTACTCCCCCCAAAAGGGGGAGAAACAAGAACCGTCATCGGTCACCGGTCCATTTCCTCCCCTCGCCGCGGCTGTGATCCGTTTCTGAGAGGGAGGTGAGAAATGTTTCTGAGACGTGCCTGAGAAACGGTCGCCCATCCTCAACTCTCGAGGGGTGGCTCACCGATGCAATACGGGTAGAGCAACAACCCCCGGAGGAGGGTCACCAGCATGAGAGAACACACGAACATGCGGGGTCGCCGGAGAGCGGGCCACGTCGGGCTTCACGATGAGCGTGGCGCAGCCATGGCCGAATACCTCCCACTCCTTGCCGTCATCGGCCTCGTGGTCTTCTTCTCCTTCGCCTACGCCGGGCCCTGGGCCTACGACCAGTTGATCGACGCCAGCATTGCTCTCTACGGAGACAATGGCTGCCCTGAGGGCGAGTATGAGCTCATCCACGAGAGCGAGATGTATGGAGTGTCGATGCCCAACGGCGCGGACCGCGACCTGAACGAAGACGGCTGGTATTGCATGAAGAGCGAAGCCAGCCAAGACCAGGACCTGCCGGGGAACGGCAACAACGGCAACAACGCCGACATCAAAGACAACAATCGACCGAATCCGTAGGGCGTCGATCGGGTCTCGGACCGCTTACTGCGGCTGAGAACACACTGCCGACTCGGCGCCACCCCGTAATGGTGAGCGAGCCTCTCTCAACCCACTCCGGGCGCACTCGTCAGTGGGAGAACCACAAGAATGAGGCGGCATCGGTCGGCTCTTTCCAATTTGGTCCGGCGCGGTTCGGCGCAATCCCGCCAAGACGGCTGACCATTTCCGGAGAGACCGATCGAGCTAGTTACGCCCTGCGTCGATCGATGCCACCCGGTCGTCTTCGCCGCCAGCCCCTCCGGACCGAAGACGCGTTTTGGCTTTGCCTGTATGCCGTTTCGTCTGGATGCCGTCTGATTCCCTGGCCTTGCCGCCTCCTTCGTCGACGCTCCGGGACCCTGGCTCGGTTACGGCAAATGACGGCCCGACCTTCGAGCACCGGCGGTGACTCTCACCGCATGAGATATATTCACAGCGGGAAATGGTGCGCCCTCCGGGGAGGGCAGGTTTCGAGGGTGGGGGGAACATGCTTCGACGGGGTACGGGCGTTCGCGCCGGGTTGGCCAGGGATGAAAACGGCGCGGCCATGGCCGAGTATTTGCCTCTTCTTGCCGTGATCGCCCTGCTCGTGATGTTTGCGGTGTCGTTTTTCGGACCCTGGGTCGGCGACCAGTTGGTCGACGCTGCGGTACCCCTCCACGGCTGCCCCCCACCGTTTGCGCTCGCTATTCGTGGGGAAACGTCGCCGCCGTTTGCTCATGGTGTGGACCGGGACCTCAACGGAGACGGCTACCTGTGCGTCCAGGAAGTGCCGGGGAAGGGCAACGGAAACACCGGCGTCCGCTACAACGTCAAAGACAACAACTGGAAGACGACCCCGTAGGCCCAGAGGTGTCCCCGTCGATGGCAGCTTGGATGCTCTGAGCTCGAGGGGTCGACTCAGCGAGAACTGACCAATGGAGACTGAGGGCCAGGGCGGCTACTCGTCTTCATCTCCGGCGTCGTCTTCATCTCCGGCGTCGTCTTCATCTCCGGCGTCGTCTTCATCTCCGGCCTCGTCCTCGTCATCGGGGTCGTCATCACCCTTCTCGGTCGGGCCGTTCCCTCGGCCGGGGTGGTCGGCCTTCACTTTGTCGAAGGCGTGGGCCAACAGCCTCACCGCTTCGCCGTGGGGCGGCAACTCTGAAGGGGAGCCCGCAAGGAGGTACTTGTGGACGTCAGCGGCATGGCCGCGACCCAATCCCAGGCCAGGCTTGTCGCCGTCTGGCTTGGCCGTGTCGCGCGCAGCCTTGCGTTCTGCGGCAGCAGCAATGGCCTCTTCGGCTCGTTCCAGCCCGCGGGCCCGGTCCTGTTGCCCAGGCGCCTCAGCATGCCCCTTCGCAAGACCCTTTGCATTTTCTTGGCCGGTGGTCACCGCCGAACGAGCGCGCTCCAGCTTGTCAGCGGGCGGTTTGGCCATCGCTGCCGGCGCGATCAGCGCCGTCCCGAGCAGGGCGGCGACGGTGACGACTGCGAAGCGATGTCGGCGATTCATATGTGTCTTTGTTGTCATATCGATATGTAATCGCTGAGACTGGCGTCGAGGAAACGGGCTAAGAGCGCGCATCTATAGGTGACCGGTGGTATCTCGACAGAAGTGGAGCCATTGTTTCCCGCTCTCGCCGCTTCACGGCGGGCCGCTCGGGCCACGGCTCCGCAAACGGTCACGCCGCCAGAGCGCTTATCGCGCCCTATTTGCGGAGCCTCTAGCTGTCTGACTGGTGCTCCGGGCACAGGATCTCCAGCGAGACTCCCATCAGCACGCCGGTCATCAGAGCATCGTCATCGGCAACGGCTCCGGTTTTCTCGTCCTCGAGGGCGGTCAGGTACTCGCCAAGCACCGCGTCGACGGTGAGACCTTCGTCCAGCAATTCACAGAACAGCTGGCCGACTCCAATGAACACTTCGGGGTCATCGAGAGCTGCGTCCTCATAGGTGGTGCCAACCGCGGCTTCGTTGATTGCGGCGATGAAGACCCCGAGGTCCGGTGTCGACTCTGGAGCGAGGGTGGTATCGACTGACGGGGCGGTCGACGGCACCGGCGTCTTGGCATCATCGACAGCGACGGGCGACGCTTCGCCGCTGGCTGCGCACGACGCCAGCACGAGCGAGAGAGTGACCGCCCATATGACGCGTGGATACATAGCCCGAGTATCGGTAGGCGAGACGGTCCGCTGAACCGGGATGCTCGGTCACCGGTTCGGCCTTGCACCCTTCGGTGCGGGCCTCGACATGCGACCCTGCGTTTCAGAAATCCGCTCCCAGGCCCGATATCGGAGTGTGAGCAGCAAAACCCTCGCGGACGAGGCAACCGGTGCCTCCCTGGCCGATGAACCCGGGTTCGGCGGCGATGCCTTCGCATCGATGCTGGGCGCCGCCGCTGCGGGGTCCGACTGGGCATGGCGGATCCTGGTGAATCGGTACTCCGGTGCGCTCCTCGGCTATCTGCGGCTCCGCGCTCCCGACGACCCAGAAGACGTCCTGAGCGAAACCTGGATATCCGCAGCCTCGACCATCGGAGCGTTCTCCGGGGATGAACCAGCATTTCGGTCGTGGCTGTTCGTGATCGCCCACCGTCGTGCAGTCGACGCCGCGAGAAGGGCGTCGCGTCGCCCTGTGGTCATCGAGGCGACCGCAACACAAGAGATGTCGAACGCAGCGCTCAGCGCAGAGGATCAAGCGCTCACCGCCATGTCCGACGAGCACGCGATGAAGCTGTTGGCAAACCTCACCGAGGATCAGAGGTCGGTCATCGCGTTACGGGTGATCGCCGACCTGAGCGTCGACGAGACCGCGGCGATCGTGGGCAAGCGAGTCGGTGCCGTCAAGGCATTACAGAAGCGGGGCTTGGAGAGCCTGAGGCGGCAATTGGGAACAGGAGCGCGCACCGATGGGTGACAGGTCGTCTCGACGGCGGTGGAGCCCGCTTCCCTTTCGCGTGAACCGACGATTACACGAGTGACATGATCAAAACACCACCAATCTCCACCGACAATGCCGAGCGACTTCTCAGCGGCGAGCCGGCAGATGGTGGATTGGACAACCTCGCTCTGCTCATTGGCGCCCTGCGAACTGCGGAATCGCCCAAGGTCGACCGCGCGCTCGTCGACCGAATCGCCAGCGAGGCTGCCGCCATCGCCCACCGCGGCCAAGATTGGCCCGCCGTCACCGCTCCCGCCGCCAAGGTTGGCCTCCGGCTGCGTCATCGGGTCGCCACCGTCACGGCCGCGATGACTCTCGTCCTTGGGTCGGGTGCCGCCGTGGCGATCGCGGCGGACGGGGCCGCTCCCGGCGACGCACCCT
>JADFIY010000020.1 GCA_022566415.1 Acidobacteriota bacterium | reverse complement strand
GCCCTTGCGTCTGGGCGAGGAGCCGTTCACTTACGGGCCCGGCGGCATCGCGGGCGCGCTCAGGCGTGCGCCCGAAAATAGCGACAATGTCATGCCCCGCCTGGTCCGCAGCGATGGCGAGCGCCGTCCCGGCACGGCCGGGACCTACAACGACAATCCGCATCTGGCTCCGATCCTGTTTCGCGGTATCGGTCCTCAGCCAGGAAGGTAGCCGCAGGCCGCGGTTGTTTCTCCCCCTTTGGGGGGAACAGTCGCGTTTGGCTACGACGCGGCGCTAGCGGCGCGTCGTTGCCTCCCCCCTGAGGGGGGAGCAAAGCCCAAGCCACCTCCCTCACTGGGAGAAGAGAAGGAAGGAAACGGATATACGCCGAGCGGTTCGTCACCCTCCACGACGACAGTGGCAATCAGGGTGCCGTCGGGAAGCACGACTTCCGGCCACACTTCGAGCAGAGGCTCTACGACGAAGCGCCGCTCCAGCAAACGGGGATGGGGGACGGTGAGCCCGGCCAGATCGATCGTCGCCGCGTCGAAAATGAGCAGATCGAGATCGAGCGATCGTGGGCCCCAGCGGACCAGCCGCTTTCTGTCCCTGGCCCGCTCGATGTTCAACATCGCGTGCAGCAGCGCCCTGGCCGGCGTGGCGGTCTCGATGATGACAACGGCATTCAGGAACGGTCCCTGCTCCGGTCCGCCGACCGGGGCCGTCTCATAGACGGACGACACACCGGCCAGGAGTGACTCGGCGCCGAGGCCGACGGCTGCGGCAACCAGGTTGGCAAAGCGATCGCCGAGGTTCGACCCGATGCCGACGGCGGCAACGCTCACTCGGCCGGTATCAGGCTGCGTCCCTCTGGTCCAAGGGGACGACCGATGATCTCCTGGATCACCGATGTGGCGATGATCGGGTCGTCCACCAGGCCGGAGTGCACGAGGTACCCGGCGAGCAGGCCGGAGAGGGTTTCATCGATCGTATCCCGGTGGACGAGGACGGAGGAGTGGGGCTCGGAAAGGGCGTCGTCCATCGCGGTGAAAATCGCCTCGATCTCCTCGTTCGTTTCCGGCATGCCGTCCACCGTATGGGTGAAAACCCGAAAACCGGCTTCGTCGTATGCGTTGCGGTTCTGGCCTGGAGCCAGCAGGCTGAGGACGGTGTTGATCCCCTGATCGGTTAGCCAGCGGGTCTCCTCCTCGCGGCGCACCCTACGATGCTGACACCCCGACCCGCCGATACGTTCGGAGACGGCAAGTCGCCCGGCGATCACCCACCGGAAGCCCCTGGGCTCGAGCCCTGGTACGTCCTTCTTGGTCATCGGTGGGCACGAACGATAGCGTCGGCAGTCCTCGACGCCTCGAGGGCCATCCCCACATCGTGCACGCGGACGATGGCTGCACCAGAGGAGATAGCGAGCGACATGGAGGCGGCGGTCGCCACATCACGATCCGTCGGTTGGCTGGGCCTACCCGCCTTGTCCAGAATCGAGCCGAGGAACGACTTTCTCGAAGTTCCGACCAGTAGCGGGCGACCCAGGCCGACCTCGTCGAGGGAGGCGAGAAGCTGGAGGTTGTGCGTGGCGGTCTTACCAAAGCCGATGCCCGGATCGACCACGATGGCCGCCGGACCGATACCACCGTCCATCGCCGCCTGTGATCGCTCGGCGAGGAACTCTGCGACCTCGGCGACCACATCGTTGTAGCCAGGATTGCCCTGCATATTTTCCGGTGTGCCTTGCATATGCATGATCACGACCCCAACTCCGGTCGTGGCGCACAACGGGATCATCTCCGGGTCGGCGAGGCCGGTGATGTCATTGATGATCTCCGCTCCGGCCCCGACGGCCGCCGCCCCCACCTCAGGCTTCGCAGTGTCGACCGATACCACGATTCCGTCGCCGCTCAGCTCCTCGATGACCGGCGCCACCCGGTTGATCTCCCGAAACGCCTCCACCGGATGCGCCCCGGGTCTATTGGACTCCCCGCCGACATCCACGATGTCTGCACCTGATTCAGCCAGGGATCGACCACGTTTCACAGCGGCCTCAGCGGTTGCCCACATGCCGCCATCCGAGAAGGAATCAGGCGTGACGTTGAGGATTCCCATAATCAGCGTGTGATCCTCGGTATCGAGGGTGCGGGTTCGGAGCTGCCAGGTGATCGGCTCGAAGGGCACCGGTCAACCGACCGTCGGCCCGCCGGTCTGGGCCGCGGCGATGCTGGTCTGCGACTCGGCCTGATCCGGGCCTTTGATGCGCAGTGCGCCGGTATCGGTGTGCTCCCACTTGGGGACGTCGTGGAGCACTTCGGCGATACCGTCTGCGTCTAGGGTCTCGTTCTCCATCAGCTCCTTGGCGATCCGATCGAGCGCATCGCGATGGGCGGTGATGATCTGGGTCGCCTCCTCGTGCGCCTGCGTGATCAGGGCGCGCACCTCATCGTCGATGATGGCCGCCACCTCGTTCGACAGTTCCTGTGTCTGGGTGTAGTCGCGGCCGAGGAACACCTCGCCTTCTGGCGAGCCGTACTTGAGCGGCCCAAGTCGATCGGACATGCCGAACTCCGTCACCATCTTCCTGGCGAGGGCGGTCGCCTTCTCAATGTCGTTGGTGGCGCCGGTCGATGGATCCCCGAAGACGACCTCCTCGGCGGTGCGGCCGCCGAGGGCGTAGGCGAGCTGGTCGACCAGCTCGCTGCGCTTCTCGTAGTACTTGTCCCGCGTTGGGAGCGCCATCGTGAACCCGCCGGCCCTTCCTCGTGGGATGATCGTGACCTTGTGGATCGGGTCGAGCTCGGGAAGGGCGAAGCCGACCAGGGCGTGCCCTCCCTCGTGGTAGGCGGTCAGCTCCCTCTCCTCCTCGCTCATCACCCGGCTCCTACGTTCGGGTCCGGCGATGACACGCTCGATCGCCTCTTCCAGCTCCGCCATGTCGATCTTGGTCTTGTCGCGCCTGGCGGCGAGCAGTGCGCCCTCATTGATGAGGTTGGCCAGGTCGGCCCCTGTGAACCCGGGCGTCTGTCTGGCGAGGTCCTTGATTGAGACGCCGTCCCCGAGCGGTTTCCCCTTGGCGTGGACGTTCAGGATCTGCTCGCGACCCCGGATGTCCGGGCGGTCGATGACGATCTGGCGGTCGAAGCGACCCGGCCGCAGCAGCGCCGGGTCCAGAATGTCGGGCCGGTTGGTCGATGCGATCACGATCACGCCGGAATTCGGGTCGAAGCCGTCGAGCTCGACGAGCAGCTGGTTGAGCGTCTGCTCCCGCTCGTCGTGGCCTCCACCGAGACCGGCACCCCGATGGCGCCCCACCGCATCGATCTCGTCGATGAACACGATCGATGGTGCGTTGGCCTTGGCTTGCTCGAACAGATCTCGCACCCGACTGGCGCCGACGCCGACGAACATTTCGACGAACTCAGACCCCGAAATGGCGTAGAACGGCACTCCTGCCTCTCCGGCGACGGCCCTGGCGAGCAGCGTCTTGCCCGTCCCGGGTGGCCCGTACAGGAGGACGCCCTTGGGTATCTTCGCCCCCATCGCCCTGAACTTCTGCGGCTGCTCCAGAAACTCCTTGAGCTCTTCGAGCTCCTCGACGGCCTCGTCGATTCCTGCGACGTCGTCGAAGGTGACCTTCGGCGAATCCTTGGTGACCAGCTTCGCCTTCGACTTGCCAAACTGCATCACCTTATTGCCCCCGCCTTGGAGCTGGTACATCAGGAAGATGAACAGCCCGAACAACAGCAAGTAGGGAAACACATTGCCGATGAACCATGCCAGCAGTGAGGGATTCTCGTTGACGACGTCTACGTCGACATTGGCGTCGAGGATCGCCTGGGTGAGGTCGGCCTCGGACTCGCCAGGGTACCGAAGCACGAACTCATCCTGGGTGTTGTTCCGCGTCCCGGTGATCTCGTTGTCCTTCTCTTTCATCTCGACCGGAGAGTCGACCTCACCTAACGCCAGCGCTGATTCGAACTCGTTGAGGGTGAGCTCGGCCGGAGCATCGGACTGGTTGAGGAACGTCGACACCGCCATGACGACGAGAAAGATCACCGCGAGGTAGATGAGAACGGTTCGGGTGGTTCGGCTCACGGTGCTCCTGGGCTTCGCTGATGCGCCGCCAGATCATGGTACGCCGTCGCGACGACTAGTACAGCCTGGGCCGCTTGCGCCTCTTACAGATCAATCTTCGTCGCCGAGAACGGCAACATAAGGAAGATTGCGGTATTTGCCGGCATAGTCCAGCCCATATCCGATAACGAACTCGCGTGGAATGTGGAACCCCACATACTTGACGTCGAGCGGGCGACGATCTACGCCGTCTTTGATGAGGAGGGCTGCGACCTCCAGCGATGCCGGCTTGCGGACGAGCAGGTTCTTCATCAGATAATTGAGGGTGAGTCCAGAATCGATGATGTCCTCGACGATGAGGACGTCGCGACCCTCGATCTCTTCATCGAGGTCCTTGAGGATCCGGACCACGCCCGACGTCTTTGTCGAAGCGCCATACGACGACACCGCCATGAAATCGAATTCCAGGGGAAGATCGACGCGTCGCGACAGGTCGGCCATGACGACGAACGCACCCTTGAGGATCCCGACCATGAGCAGGTCTTTGCCGCGGTAGTCGTTGGTGATCGCCTTGCCCATCTCGTCGAGCTTGGCGGCAATCTCATCGGCGGTCACAAGCACTTTCCCGATCTTCACACCCACTCCTCGGCAACGGCAACGGCGGAGTCTCCGGTCGGACGCGCCCATGGGGCAACTCTCCCGGCAACGACGGCAGCAATCTTGGCATCGTTGGCGAGCACAGGCCAAACGGGGCGGCAACGCACCGGCACCCCGGCCTCCGCCAGCACGTCCCTGATGAGCTTGGTCCCGTGCTCGATGTCGATCCGCTCGCCGATGGCGGCGGGGCGGACGGTGACGCCGGCGTGGAAGACCGCTGGATCGACCAGGACGGTGGACGCTCGCTTCGGGCCGGAGACGTTGGTGGCAGCCGCGGTGATCAGGCGAGCCCCAAACCGTACCGAGCCGCTGACGTGCAACAGTGCTGGTTCGGGAGCGATCGGCTCCGACACCCATAGCGCCACATACGGCCGTTCCCACGACGCGGTGACCCCTCCGGTGAGGGAGACACGACGACGCTCGCCCTTCGCAACGGCAAGCACCGCATCGACGTCTGCGGCGGTCCCGGCATACGGTGGATGCAGGCGACGCAGGGCGCGGCGGATGGCGCGAGCGGCGACCGGCGGGGGCACGGTATTGAGCAGGGCGGTGGGGACGAGGAGTGCGCCGTCTTCCTCGATGATCCCGATCACGGTCGCAGCCGCTTCGAGGGCAGCGTCGTCGGCGGCTGCCAGAAACGCTGCTCGCGCCAGCGTGGTGCGGACGCCCTTCCGGTAGTCGCGCTCGAGCATGGGGATGAGGTCCGCTCGAATCCGGTTCCTCAGGTGGGCGGGGTCCTCGTTGGCGGGATCGTCGGCGAAGGGAAGACCCAGTTCTTCGGCAAGGGCGCGCAGGTCGGCGCGGGAAACCCCGAGCAGGGGGCGGATGATGTCGTGGCGGTAGTCTGCCATCGCCGCGATACCGTGTGATCCGGCACCGCGGAGCAGGTTCATCACCAAGGTCTCGGCGAGGTCGTCCTGGCTGTGACCGGTGACGACCACTTCGCCGCCGCGCCGACTGGCATCGATCGCATGCCATCGGGCGCTTCTCGCCCTCGATTCGAGGTTCCTCCCCGCTTCGACGGGTGCATCGAGCACGGTGACCGCAAGCTCGAGCTCGTCGGCCAGCGCTACCGCCGCGGTCTTGAGATCCGCCGAGCCCTCCAGCCCATGGTCGACAAAGACGCCCCTGATCATCGGGTGCGGGACACACGCCCAGGCGGCAACCGCCGAATCGGCGCCGCCGCCGAGGGCGATCGCGATCGGGCCGTCGGGGAGAACTGCCGCAACCTGGTCGCGAAGCTCGTCGGGCGTCAGGCGACGCGTTTCAGCCACCGCTCCGGCTCGCTGATCTCGACCAGGGTCGGGAGCGCCTCAGGCGCCTCCCAGGCGAGGCTGAGGGTCTCCCACGAAGCCTCGCGCTCGACGCCATTGATGAAGCTCTCGCCCAACTCGTACTGGCGAAGTTTCATCTCCAGCCCGATGAGACGCATGAACGCTGCGGTTCGCTTGTCGGCGCGGCGCGCCTTGAGCACCCGCGACATACGCTGTTGCGTGACCAGTTCGCGCCCCCCGATGCGGTCCATCACGACGTGGCCATGTCCTTCGAGCAGCGACATCAGCGCCTGGACGCGATCGATGACGGCACGCTGTTCCTCGGAAGCGAACAGGCCGAACATCCCGGACTCGTCGATCAGCGGCTCGCCGGCAACGGCGGCGCGCTGGATCTGCGAGCTGACTCGCTGCAACCGCCCCGGCTCCGGCTGGGCGGATGCCACCAGCTCGGCGACGAGGCCGAGGAAGTAGTCGCGCAACCAGGGGACGCCGAGAAACTGGAGACGATGGGTGCTCTCGTGAAGGGCGACCCAGAATCGGAACTCGTCGGGCCTGAAGGCGTGATCGCGTTCCATCTTCAAGATGTTCCCACCGACGAAGAGCACCGTGTCGCCGCTGTCTCCGTCGGCGTTGGGGAGGACGAGCTCGTACTGGCCGAGCACCTTGCGCGACAAGAATCCGAGCACTGCTCCCATCTCTGCGCCCACGATCCGACCGGCGAGGGTGGCGCCGAGCCCGGTGTGAGTGCTCAGCTGCTCTTCGGCTGGGGCCAACAACGTGGAGAACGATGCCACGTTGGTGGCCGCCCATTGTCGGCGACTCACTACAGCGACCTCGGGGATGCCGGGAGCCTCGAGCCCGGTTTCGAACGACACCAGCTCTGACGCCCGAGCCACCAGGCCGGGAACGTCACGGGCGAGGCGAGTCTCGTGGTAGGTCCCCTCCAGCGGGTATTGCCCTCCCACGCTCGCCGCCACCGAGATCGCCAGTTGCCAGTCAACCTTGCTCATGAAAGGAAGGGTACAGAAAGTCGGGAGCTTCGAAACGAGGGTCATAAGTCGCAAGTCATGAGGCAACGATGTGTCTTGTTTCTCAGCACTCGACGTGCGGCGAAGCCGAACGTGCTTGCGACTTGGGACTTGCGACTTGCGACTGGGAGCGAGCGCAGCGAGCGACCTAGCTGCTCACTACTTCGTACTTTCCCCTGATGCGGAAGAAGTAGTAGGCAGCGACGCCACCAATGGTGAGGACCGTCAGCGCCACGATGGTCACTGGTAGGTAGCGAGCGGTCCACGGTAGCGAGTCATCCGCCTCCTCCGCCGGAGGAACGGGGACCGCGGCTCCTCCATCATCGAGGGTGGTCTCGGTCGTCTCCGTGCCCTGTTCAGTTTCTTGGGCAGCGACGGCGATCGGGCCGACGACCGCCAGCAGCACCAGAGCAGCGGCGACAAGGATCAGCAGTCGAGGTCGTGATCTCACGCTGGCGGAGGATACACGCAGGCGCTCACCAGGAGGGTTGGCAAATCGCTCGCCGACAGAGACCTGATCGCGCCCTCATTGCGGAGCCTCTGGGTGGATCAGGATTCGTTCTTGACGATCCTGCCGCGCAACCGGGGGTATTTCGTGGGAGCGTGCGCGTAGCAGTGCTCACGGCGGTTGTAGCGAGACAACCTGGTCTCACATCCCACCTTGGCACAGTTGCGCTCCGTCGAATAGGTCTTGGGAGCGCGGGTCCCTCCGGCGAGACGGCGTCCCTTCAATACCGTGTCATTCATGGTGAATCCCTCCAATCGAGCCGCAGTCGAGGATCAAACCCCCTATCGCGGCCCGCCACCTTCGCGTTCTTCTTGTATCAACGCTCGGAGGGCATCGAAAAGTTCCGGTGGAGGCTCGGTGCGCCCCCGCTCTCTGATCAGCGCCTTCAATCGCCGTTCGAATTCGTAGGCGCTGGTGCAGGAGGCACAGGTCCTGAGGTGGGCGGACACGCGCGACTGGTGGAAGAAGGAAATCTCCTCGTCCAGGTAGCTGTACACATATTCAAGGGCGTGTTCGCAACCGCTGGTCATTGTGCTGTCCCCGTGAGGCCCCGTGCCTCCGCGACAGTCCATAACTTGCGTTGCAGCGCTTTTCTTCCCCGATGAAGTCGCGACATCACCGTTCCGATCGGAATATCGAGTATGTCGGCGATCTCCTTGTAGGCGAAGCCGTCGACATCGGCGAGGAGTACGGGCAACCGAAAGTTCTCCGGGAGCGACTCGAGAGCCTCGATGATGTCCTCGTCGACGAAGGCATCGAGCATGTCCGCCTCGGCGCTCTGCGCCGCACCTGACTGTTCCCCGAGGCGCTTGTATAGGTACAGGTCCTGAAGTTCGCCGAGCTCCACCTCGGCAGGCCGGCGCTGCTGCTTTCGGTACTTGTTGATGTAGGTGTTGGTCAGGATGCGATACAGCCACGCCTTCAGATTCGTTCCCGCGGTGAACGTGTCATAGGCCCGGTACGCCTTGAGGAAGGTTTCCTGCACAACGTCCTCGGCGTCGGCGGGCTTGCGTGTCATTCGGAGCGCGGCGGAGTAGAGCTGCGGTGCGTATTGCATCGCGTCCTTCTCGAAGTCCGCCTGGTCGGCCACGGATCCTCCTGTTTCTGAAGCGGCATCCTATGGCCATACGTCAACCAGGAGGAATTCATTACCATGGCGGATCCCCGCCGGGGTAGCTCAGTCCGGTAGAGCAACGCATTCGTAATGCGTAGGTCAGGGGTTCGAATCCCCTCCCCGGCTCGAGCAAGAGGCTTTCGCCTACAAGGCCATTCCGCGATCAGTCGGCCGCGACCCTTATCGACGATGGCGTTCCATGCCACATCCATGCCACTCGAGCAAGCGACGGAGTCGTGTGCTTACGGCGTCGAGAGGGTCAGCGAGGCCCTATTCGGGGCGTCCAAACGTCCCCACCCGCTCGGTCCCCGCGCCCAACTCATATCGTGTGGCTCGTCGAGCGTCGGCGATAGCAAAGTACTCCGACCGACAGAACCAGCATGCCCAATCGATGGCGTCTCCCTAGCCAGAGCGATCAGGACAGCTCTGGTCTTGTTTCGGGGCGGTACGGCTCTCGCGAACACGTGGCGGTTGGGAGCGGAGCACTGACGGAGCGATCAGCGCGCACTGGCTTCGTTTGGTGGTCCAATCGATCGGCTCGCGAGTTGCTGGATGAGCGCGCCGTCCCCGGCCAACTCTTCGATCTGTTGGGCGAGAAATCGCCGGTCTGCTTCCGCCGCTGCGAGGTGGGCTGCGCGTTCGTAGGCGGCCTTCGCTGCGTCTCGTTGTCCGAGCCGACGCAACGTTGTGCCGCGGGCTGCGTGCATCAGGTGATAGTTGTCGAGGTCGGGTCCGATTGCGTCGAGCGCAGTGAGCGCAGCGCCGGGACCCTCGATCTCGCCGATGGCGATGGCCCGGTTGAGTGCAACCACGGGCGTGGGCATGACCGAGAACAGATGATCGTAGAGAGCGACGATCTGGGGCCAGTCGGTTGCTTCGAACGAGTCGGCGTCGCAGTGCACGGCGTGGATCGCGGCCTGGAGTTGGAAGGGGCCCGGTTGGTCGCGGCGAATGCAGGCGCGCACGATTGCATGTCCCTCTTGGATCATGGTGCGGTCCCACCTGGTCCGGTCCTGATCGCGCAGGAGCACGACTGCCTCTTCGGCTGTGCGGGCCGGCACCCGCGACTCGCGCAGCAGCATCAGTGCGAGCAGCCCCGCCGCTTCGGGCTCGTCGGGCATCAGCTCGACAAGGGCGCGGGCAAGCCGAATCGCATCGCTCCGCAGCGAGGCCCGGTCCGGATCGTCGACCCCGGTGTTGTAGATGAGGTACACCACCGAAAGGACCGACCGGAGTCGCTCAGGTAGGTCGGCGTCTGCTGGCACTCGATAGGGGATGTTGGCGGCCTTGATCTTGTATTTGGCCCGGACGAGCCGCTTCGCCATCGCCGACTCGCTCACCAGGAACGAGCGAGCCACCTCATCCACACTCAGGCCGCCCAGCAGTCGTAAGGTCAAGGCCACCTGGTGCTCCGTTCGCAGCGCCGGATGGCAGCAGGTGAAGATGAGCCGGAGTTGGTCGTCACTCACGGGTCCGTCCTCTCCCGAATCGTCGGCGCCGGGCCTACGCGATGTGCTTGCGACCGCACCGAGCTGTTCTTGGAGCTCCCGGCCCCGGGCCGAGCGGCGGAGGTCATCGATTGCGCGGTTTCGTGCGGTCGTAACGATCCACCCGGCCGGGTTTGGTGGGATGCCGTCGCTCGGCCACCGGTCGCTTGCCACGACGAACGCGTCCTGGACGGCGTCTTCGGCGAGCGTGATGTCGCCGAAGACGCGAACCAGCGTTGCCACCGCTTGGCCGTACACCTCACGGAACACCCGCTCAACATCTGTCGCTTCCCGGTGGGCGGCGACGGTAAGGGTCACGCCTGGACGCGCCCGGTCGCTCGAAATGGGCGGACTTCGATCGGATGGTTGGTCGCGTCCGCGGCCTTGCCGGCCCAGACCAGCGCGGCATCGAGGTCGTCCGCGTTGATGATGTAGAACCCGCCGATGTGCTCCTTCGCCTCAGCGAACGGTCCGTCGGTCATGACCACATCGCCGTCACTCGAGCGGACCACGGTCGCCGCGTCGGAGCCATGGAGTGCGCCACCGAAGACGAACGTACCGCTCGCGTCCATCTCGGCTTCGAGGGCAATGACGCGCTCCATGAATGTCTGCATCTCCTCGGGCGTCCCTGGCGCCCCGGGGACCTCACCCTCGACCATGTAAGTAGACAACAGGTACTGACTCATGAGTGCTCCTCACGTTGGTGCGGGCCCTTCCCGCGTTCACCCTACCTACGAATGGGAGCGGCTCACGAGGACACCCACGGCAAGAAATATCTCCGAGCGATTGTGGGACCGGGGCGGCGGTAGAGCCTCTATTGGACCACGACCGAGGTCACGAGGGCGCGCTGGTCGCCGATCATCACCGAGCCGAGTCTGCCCGGGCGACGAGGCTCAGATCACGCGCCGCAGCCATTCCCTTGCAATAAGAAACGGGCGTGACCAGGCTCCGCAGATGGCTGACACCGCTGGCGGTGACTCGACTTCGATGTCGTGCCGCGGCATCCAAGAAGACAAGCCGCGCAAGGACCGCATCGAGCTGGTCGTGGGTCTCCCGAGCGCTGATGCAAGGCAGGGCCCGGGATAGGCGCAGCGGTCGGCACCCGGCCAACTGCCGTCATCCGTGCGGCTACTTGACGATCCTGACCGAGTCCACGCCTTCGAAGGGGCGACCCCCCTGCGTCAAGCCCCTCAAGACGCCTTCGGTATCACCGATCTGGAAGCCGGTGGCCTGATTGTTGAAATGGCAAACCACGTCGAGCAAGCCGTCGTCGTTGACGTCTTTGTTGCTCTTGTTACAGAATGCCAGGCTCTGCTCGTCCCCCGTCCGCCCGAATGTCGGAGTGGTCTTGTCGACCTGGGCCGGGGCGTCGAATATTGGTGAGGAGAGGATGGCCACCGGTATTTTGCCCCGGCTCTTCGTGTTGATGCTGTTGGGGAAACTGTGGGGCTTGATGTCGAGGCCCACCATGATGACCCGGTCGACAAGCGATTCCTGGTAGGCGATCTCGTTGGCCAGCAGCTTCTTGTTGCGGGGGCCTAGCGGAACCTGACCGAGTCGCCCCCCGTACATCCACTCGCTGGTGGTCATGGTGGCGATCACGACCCCACTCCCATACGGGTATTCGATCATCACCGGTCGATCCGCCGCATCGACAATGATGACCGTGGTGCCTATCGGCAGCATGGTGAAGTAGCCGTGGGTGGAAGCGTTCCAACGATCCAGATCGATGAACTGCGAGGTGTCGATGATCGCCCCACAGTTGCCGCTCGGGCAGGGAGCGGTCCCCATGATGATGGGGTGGCCGGCGGCTGCGATGGTGAGGCTCTCGGAATCCTGGAACACGTGTCGAACGCCTCCCACGAATTCGTCGCCGTCCCAATTGCCTCCGGCGCCGGCGCCAGAGGCCTGATCAGCGAGGTTCGCCGACAGCACGCCGCCGCTTAGCACCCAGGCGTCGAGGGTCTGATCGATCGCACCCGCTGGGAACAGGTTGTCGTAAAAGGTCTGGTTCTGCGCCGATGGGATGATGATGTCACCGAACGGGGCGAGGCTTGCGCCGGCAACCTCGTTCGAGTGGATCGCACACCAGTTCTTCCCTTGGGCGATCAGCTCGGTAACGACGTTGCCCCGCGCATCGTCCGGTGCAAACCATTCGACGGTGTCCTGGATGACCAGGACCGTCTCTCCGCCCTGGCAGGGTGCATGCGATTGGTGGAGGATGGGTCCGGGGGAAGATTGGCCGTCGTACGTCGAATCGGACGGGTCGTCCGCGGCCGCGGCTGTTCCCGCCAGCATCATCGATATGACCACGACGAAGTAAGGGATCGACTTTCGCACGGCCTGGTCCTTTCTCGATGAGCCACGTTGCTTGGGGCGGGATGCCCGCCTTCGGCAACGCTCCGTTTCGCTTAGCTTCCGGCTTGAACTTCCCATGTGAGCGGTACTGCAGTCACCGACTGGCTCTTGGCGGTCGACGCCGAGGCGAGCTCGATCGTGATCCGATAGGAACGGTCCACCGGGTTACCGATGCCGAGTCCGGTCGGCGTCCACGACCCGTACCCGGTGGCGTAATCGACGGCGAACGTCGACAGCGGCTCATCGGCAACGACAATGGTGGAAGAAATGAAGCCCGAACAGTGCGGGTACGTTGTCGGGTCGGTCACCGTACCCACCGGGCTGAAGGCGCCGACACTTCCATCTTCAACCGTGATGAGGAGATCGTCGGCGAGGGTCGCCGAGTCGACCCAGGTGGCGGGGATGTAGAAATTCACGCCATTGGTGACTCGACCGTTGGGGCCTTCGTACGACACCTCGACACAGTGGTCGACCTGGTCGCCTGGGAGCATGCCGGCAACGTCGAACATGATCGTGCCGGTGTCATCGTCGTAGAGAATTATGTCGGCAGTGGCGAACGCGTTGCCGGTGTTGTCGGTCGTATCGCTGAACACGGCACGAGTTCCGACGACCGTGAGCACGGCGATCATCGCCATCGCCATCGCGATGGCGACGGAGCGGCTGGTGATCGCCATGACGGAAGGGGGGCGTGGCACGTTGATTTTTCCCGTTGTTTCGATATGTGTCTGTTATCGGAAAACGGTCTTATTCGATTGAACGGCGCGGGGGAGTGATTCTCCCGAATCGAGTGGACTAGTCACCGGCGAATCCCCTTGCTGACATTGAGCTGTCGAGCTGCGAACAGGAGGTTACGGCGACCACGCAGCGTGGTATTGAACCCGATCCCGTCCCCGAGGTGGCGGTTGGGTGCGCTCCTTCTTCAGACCGATTTCACAAGGACTCACTACCTCGATTCGACCGATTCACGTGATCTGCCACTCGACGCCACAGCCAATGCCACACGAGCAACCGACTGCGGTTACGGCGCGGAAGGGGTTAGCGAGGGCCCTATTCGGCGCCGCATCAATCGAAAGAGTTAGCGGCCGCGGCGAGGTTGGCGAGTTTGGATTTCGCGGTTACCAGGTCCAACATCCCGAGTCCGCAATCGGGTGCCGCCACCAGGCGCTCGGGGTCGATGTGGGAGAGGGCTTCATCGAGGCGTTGGCGTATCTCTTCGATCGATTCAACGCGAGTCTTGGCTATGGCGATCAGGCCGAGGATGACCGTACTTCGCTCAAACAGATCCAACAGACCAAGATCGACAGGGCGGTGTGCATCTTCTATGGAAATGGCATCGACCGATGCCAGGTCGAGCGCCTCGGCGAGTTCGAAGTAGGCGGCGGGGTCGGCCTTGAAGACGTCCTCGGCTGGTTGATCGAGGTGACGCGGATACCCGCAGCAGAGGTGAACGATGCGTTGTACATCCGCCGGCACGCCCGCGAAGCAGCGTTCGAGATTGTCGATCCCGAATGCGAGCGCTTCCTCGGTCTTGCGAGCAAACACCGGTTCGTCCACCTGGATGTGGCGACACCCCGCCGCGGCCAGCGCCCGGATCTCAACGTTGAGGGCGTCGGCGAGGTCGCGGTTGAGCCGTTGCGGGTCTCCGTAATGCTCGTCGGCGACGGTGTCGGCGATGGTCATCGGGCCCGGGACGGTGATCTTGATCGGTTGCGATGAGTACGACTGAGCGATCTTGTAGTCGGAGGGAAGAAATCTCTCCTTGGGAAGGACCCGGTCGATGATTGTCGGCACCTCGCGTTCCCACGCCCCGGTCCGAATCTCGCGTAGCTGGAGGTGCTCGAAGTCGACTCCGCTGAGGTGACGGAGGTGGTAGAAAATGTAGTGCTCTCTACGCATCTCTCCATCGGTGGGCACATCCACTCCGGCGTCGATCTGCGCCGTCACCGCTGCCTTTGTCGCGATCGCAAAGCGAGTCTCGAGGTCCCGGCTGTCGAAGTGGAGTGCGTCGAACGTCGGCGAATATGGCCGCTGGAACCAGTCACGAACCGGTACGTAGTCCGGCTTGGGAAACGATCCGATGGTCGTCGTGAGAACCTTGGTCACGATCTCGACGCACCACGAGCAACGCCCCCGGTGCATGTCCGGGACACGGAGGCATGGCTGCCGGTGATCGGGGCGGGTGTCGGTTGCGTCTGGTCGAGCAGGATGCCTTGTGTTCCGAGCATGGGGCAACCTTACGGTGTGAACGCTCACCCGAAAACGCCGGCCTACGGGAGCCTTTCCGCCCGGCTCGGCAGGCAAATATGTAGTATGATATTCCGATGGTGGCATCTGACGACGAGCCGACGAGCCGTCCAATTCCGAGCGAGGACGACGAGAAATTTGCCCCCGGAGCCGCCCGGTCTGGTGACGAGGCCGATACGTCCGCGGCCAAGCGGCCATGGCTGTCGATCGGCCGGCGGTTCATCGACGGCATACCGGGTCTCAAGAAGCGACGCTGAAGAGCTCGCTGCGCTCGCTCCCGTATTCGTAATACGTAATACGGAGTACGGGTCTGTTGATGTCCGCTCACTGGCAAGCTGATACCTTTGCCCCCTCATGAGCCTGCTCCGGAACCCGCCCGAGACGCAGTACGCCGATACCGGCGAGGGGTTCGTCGCCTACCAGACCTTCGGCCAGGGGCGCGACCTGCTGTTCTTCACCGACATCAACTCCAATGTCGAGGTGATGTGGGAGTATCCTGCGGTCGCCCAGTACTTCGATCGCCTGTCCTCATTCACCCGAGTGACCTACTTCGACAACCGCGGCACCGGTGTGTCAGATCCGATTCCCTACGACGCCATCACCATCGACAACTGGATGGACGACGGCCGTGCCGTCCTGGACGCTGCCGGAATCGAGCAGGTCGCCTTGCTCGGCGATGTCGAAGGGGGACCCACCGCCATGCTCTTTGCCGCCACCTACCCGCACCGGGTGTCGGCGCTAGTGCTCACCAACGCCTTTGCTCGCTGGACCCGCGCCGAGGACTACGCCATTGGTATGCCGGCTGCCACCCTCGACAAGCTGATGATTTGGCTCAAGCAGAACGTCGGCAAGCCCGGCTACTTCGACGCACTCCTTCCCAGCCGTATCAACGACGAGCAGCTCAAGACATCGCTCGCCCGCTTTCAGAGAACGGCCGTTCCGCCTGGAATAGCCAGCCTCGCGTTCCGCTGGTACTCACAAGTAGACCTGCGCCCGATCCTCGCCAACATCAACGTCCCGACGCTGGTCATCGCCAGAAGCGATGCGACGTATCACCGCCCAGCCCACAGTCGCTACCTCGCAGAGCACATTTCCGAAGCCAAGCTCGTCGAACTGCCGGGCGCCGACACCTCGCCCTACTTCGAGGCCGACCCCGAACCCGTCCTCGACGAAATCGAGGAGTTCCTCACCGGAGTACGAGCCCGACCGGTCTCCGACCGCACGCTGGCCACGGTCATGTTCACCGACATCGTCGATTCCACCGGCCACGCCGCCCGGCTCGGCGACGAGCGGTGGTTGAACCTGCTGGGCGACCACAACCGGCTCACCCGCGACTACCTGCACCGGTATCGCGGCATAGAACGAGACACGGCGGGCGACGGCTTTCTGGCCACCTTTGATGGTCCGACCCGAGCGGTCACCTGCGCCGCGGAGCTGCAGCGCACAATGCCCGAGTTGGGGATCCAGATCCGCGTCGGGCTCCACACGGGAGAAGTCGAGCTCACCGGCAACGACATCGGAGGAATTGCCGTCCATATCGCCGCCCGGGTCATCGACGCCGAACCGGGCAGCGGCGTCATGGTGTCGAGCACCGTGAAGGACCTCGTCGTCGGGTCCGGTATCGAGTTCGAGGACAGAGGTTCCCACCAGCTCAAGGGCGTCCCCGACGAATGGCACCTGTACGCGGTGAGCGGCCTCCCTTAGGTCACTCGCTGCGCTCGCTCCCGTATTACGTATTACGTATTGCGTATTACGAGACCGTTTGCATACGTGGTACGTAATACGGAGTACGGGGTGGTTGATAGGGCATAGCCGTTGTCACGCCCCCTCGTATTCTCTGGCGATCGCCATCTCTCTGCGGTATTTGGCCCAGTCGGAGACCTTCGTCGACCACAGCGCGTCGGTGATGAGCTGGAAGACACCGAGCCCCACCAGCACGATGACGGTCCAGGTGGGGACCCCGGCGATCAGTGCCGAGGGGAGGAGCAGAAACGGGATCGACTTGGTCACGATGGCTCCCGAGGCATGCATCCGTGCCCGTGACCGGGCCGGCGACCGCAGATAGCTGGCGTAGTCGGTCTTCACCCCGGGCTGGGGGGGTTTGAACCCGGCGAACCAGGTGGTGAACCGGATCCCGACAACCGACCCGACCGCGAGGTGCGCCAGCCCGTGGGTCGCCACCAGCAACCCGCCGGTACCGAGGAGAAACCAGACTCCATTCCATGGCGCGGCGGTGCCGTAGCTCACTCCGATGAGCATCACTGCGACGACGGCGCCGAGGATCGCAGCCAGGGTTCCGGGCCACAGCGGTATCAGGATCGGGACCCAAGATCGGAAGGCTGCCTGGTCGATGGCACCGATGCGGTCGGCGTAACGGTCGACCAGCGAGCGATCACTTTTGACGGTCGCTACCGCCCTCCAGAAGCCTGTTCCGCGCAGCACCACCCGCCCAGTGGTATCGAGCGCCGCCTCGGCGGCATCGAGAGCGGCATCGATCTCGGCAGACGGCATCGGATCGTTCATGTCCCGAGCCTACCGAGCCCACCAATCACGCAGATGGTCGCCGATCGCTTGCCTCCACCGATTGGTCATGGTGCCCACCGGGTCGACGCAGTCGGCAAAGTCTTCCCACAGCAGCGGTTCCTCCACCCATACCCGCAGCGACGGACGGCGCACCCCCTCAAAGGACGGGCTCAGCAGCCGCTCGGTCCCATGAATAGCGACCGGCAGCAGCGGGGCACCGGTCATCCACGCCAGCCAGGCGGCGCCGCGCTTCGGCTCGGTCTCCCCCCAATATGTCTCCCGCCTGCCCTCGGGGAAGAACCCGACGGCTCCCCCTGCGGCGACGTGCCCGATCGCCTCCCGGAGCGGTCCCAGAGGCGCACCGTCCCGGTCGGTGGGAATGGCTCCAAAAAACAGGGTGAACCGATCGAAGAGCGCCCCTCTCCCGAAGAGCTCATCGAGGGCGATGAATCGGATGTCCCTGCCAACCGCAATCGTCACCACCGGCGGGTCGATATGGGAGAGGTGATTGGCGGCGACCACCAGACCACCCTGACTCGGCACGTGCTCGGTACCGGTGACCTCGAGATCCAGCAACACCTGGGCGGCGAACCGCAGCGGCGGTATGCCCACCTTGGTCACCCAGGCGGCTCGCCGATACTCGTGGTCAGGCATCGGTGGACAGTTGCGAGAACAGGTTGGCAAACGCCAACTGCGGGCGCTGGTTGGCGGCGAGGGCGTCGATGGCGTCGAGAACCAGCCCGGCGTTGGCAACAGCGCGCCGTGGCGAGATCGATGACAGCTCCGCCACCGGGATGTCGGTATTGCGAACCGGGCTCGCAAACTGGGCGGCGGCGACATCACGATAATACGAGGCGAGGATCTCGAGCCCGGTGACGTGCAGCGAGTCCGTTGCTCGCTTCAACTCGCGGGTCTGGCGGTCCTTTAGCAAGCGAGGAGCATCCTCGCCGAGCAGGTCGCGCTCCTCGTCTTGACGCTTCTTCAGCGCAGCGACCAGCGGGTCGGTCGCCTCCATCGCCTCCTCAGCAAGGCGAAATGCCACCCCTGGAAACTCACCGAGCCGCATCGGGACGCCGAGCCAGAGCCGCCGGAAGGCGGCGACCTCCGGCTCGGTGGCCAGCGCAACCGCCAATCCGGGCCGGCCTCCGGCGATCCGTGCAACCTCGGCCGCGGCGCCAGCATCGATCCCGACGCGGCTGAGGCCCTCAGCAAGTTCGGCATCGCCCACCCGGCCGAACACCACCGTTCGACAACGACTGGCGACGGTGTCCGGGAGTTGATCCTCAGTCTCGGCGACGATGATGAACAGGGTGGAAGGCGCCGGCTCCTCGAGGGTCTTGAGGAGTGCGTTGGCAGCTCCGTCGTTCATCATGCCGCCCTCCTCCAACAAGAACACCTTCCTGTTCGCTTCCAGCGGGGTCCGCGCCGCCTGAGCCACCATCTGGCGAGCCTGATCGACCGTGATCGACGCCCGGCCTTCCGGCTCGACGAGCACGAGGTCGGGGTGACGGCCGCCGACGGCCCTGGCGAAGCACGCCTCGTCGTCGCCGCACAGAAGGGCGGCGGCGAATCGCCGTGCCACGGTCGACTTCCCCACGTTGGACGGACCCACAAACAGATAACCGTGCGATGGGTTGTCTATCTCGCTGGTGAGCATCTCGGTCACCGAGGCGTGGCCTACGATGCCGGAAAACGTCTCCATCACCCTGTACCCAGCGCGGCGATGACGGCATCCACCACCGCGTCGAGTTCGCCGTTGGCGTCGATGATGAGAAACCGGTCGTGTTCGGCGATGGCGATCTCGGCGAAGGCTTCGCCAACCGCACGCTGAAAGTCGACGCCCTCTGCGCCGATCCGGTCTGGGTCGTGTTGTCTGGCGAGCGCCGTCTCTGGATCGACCTGGAGCAGGACGACAACGTCAGGCCACACCTCCCCAAGGCCCGCTTCGTTGACCCGACGCACCGTCTCGATGCCGAGGCCGCGTCCTCCTCCCTGGTAGGCAAGCGACGAGTACACCGACCGGTCCCCGATCACCCACGCTCCCGAGGCAAGCGCCGGTGCGATGACGTCGGCGGCGAGTTGTGCACGAGCCGCGGCGAACAGCAGCGCCTCCGGCCACGGGGCCGGCTCCAGGTCGTGCCCGAGGAGGATCTTCCTGATCCGCTCACCCACCGGTGTCCCTCCGGGTTCCCGAACCCGCACCACCGTCTCACCATCTGCTTCGAGGGCGTCGCCGAACCGCGTGGCGACCGTCGACTTGCCGGCACCGTCGATGCCCTCGAAGGCGATGTACTTGCTGCGAGGTTCGGTTGTGGCGGTCACGGCTGCAAGTTAACCAGTGACCAGTTCCCAGTTCCCAGTTCCCACGAAGGACTTGCCACTTGCGACTTGCGACTACTTCTTCTTCTTCTTCTTCTTCTTCTTCTTGGGCGGCCCCTTGGCTCGGCGTTCGGCAAGAAGCTCCACGGCACGATCCAGGCTGATCGCCTCCACCGTGTCCGCGGTGCGCAACGAGGCATTGGTCTCGCCGTCGGTGACGTATGGTCCGTACCGCCCCGACTTGACCACGATCGGTTTCCCCGAGTTCGGATCATCGCCGAGCTCGCGTAGCGGGGCGGCGGCACGGCGCCCCCGCGTCTTGGGCTGAGCGAGCAGGGTCACTGCGGCTTCCAGATCGATCGAGAAGATCTGCTCCTCGCCCTCGAGCGACCGCGTTTCCGACCCCCATTTGATGTACGGACCGTACCGGCCGTTTTGGCTGGTGATCGGATCGCCGTTGTCGGGATGGTCGCCGACCACCCGCGGCAAACTGAGCAGCCGGAGGGCATCGTCGAGGGTCACCGTCTCCAGCTCCATCGATGCGAACAGCGAAGCGGTTTTTGGCTTGGTCTCGGATTCGGCGTCGCGGTCGCCGACCTGGACGTACGGGCCGTAGCGGCCGACCCTGGCATACACGGGGAGTCGGGTCGCCGGATCGTCGCCGAGTGTCCGGTCCCCAGAAGGGGCCTCGAGCAGCTCGATCGCCTTCTCCACCGACAGCTCATCGAGTGCCAGGTCCTCGGGGATCGACGCTCGCTGCTCGCCGCGCACCAGGTAGGGGCCGTACTGGCCGACGCGGGCGACCACCTCTTCGCCTGCTTCGTCGAGCCCAATGGGGAAGGCATTGACCTTGCGGGGATCGATAGCGTCGAGGGCCTGATCTGAGACCAGATCTACCAGACCGGGATGCCCGTTACCGAAGTAGAACCGAGCGAGATACGGCACCTTCTGTTCTTCGCCGTTGGCGATGCGGTCGAGGTCCTCTTCCATGCGGGCGGTGAACTCGTAGTCGACATAGTCCCCGAAATAGTCCTCGAGCAGACCGACGACGGTGAACGCGGTGAGGGTGGGGACCAGCGCAGGTCCCTGCATGCGTACGTACTCGCGGTCTTGAATGGTTGAGATGATCGAGGCATACGTCGAGGGTCGCCCGATCCCAAGCTCTTCGAGTCGTTTGACCAGGCTGGCCTCCGTGTATCGCGGTGGCGGCTTGGTCTCGTGGGAGGTGGCCTCCATCGACACCGCAGCAATCGACTGGCCTTTGGCGACGTCGGGGAGCGTCGCCTCCTGATCATCGCGGGTGGCACCGGGATCGTCGATGTCCTCGACGTACGCCTTGAGGAAGCCTGGAAACAGGATCGTGCGTCCGGTCGCAGAGAACATGGTCTCTCGGCCGGATTCGCCGGCGGAGCCGCTGAGCTCGATCCGCAGGCTCTCCCCTTTGGCATCCTTCATCTGACTGGCGGCGGTGCGTTTGAAGATCAGGTCGTAGAGACTTGCCTCGTCAGACTTGGCTCCGAAGGCACCGGCGATGACCTTGGGATCCTCGAAATCGTCACCGGCGGGGCGGATGGCCTCATGCGCCTCTTGTGCTCCCTTCGCAGCCTTCCCGTAGAACCTCGGCTTGTCCGGGAGGTATTGATCGCCGTAGCGGCGTGCAACGAGGCGCCGTGCCGCGGTGAGGGCGGTTCCCGATAGGTGTGTCGAATCGGTCCGCATATAGGTGATGTGGCCGGACTCATAGAGCCGTTGTGCAACCGACATGGTGCGCTTGGCACCGAAGCGGAGCTTTCTCCCCGCCTCCTGTTGCAGCGTCGATGTGCGAAACGGGGCATATGGTTTTCGTATGTATGGCTTGCGCTCGACACTGCTGACCGCAAAGTCGGCATCGGTGAGCTGGGTGGCCAGGGCGGTGGCGTCTTCGGCAGTCAGCACCAGCCGGTCGTCTCTGGGCCGGCCTCCCTCGCCGAAATCCTTACCGGTGGCAACGCGTTCCCCGTCGACGCTGACCAGCGCCGCCGCAAAGTTGGGGAGACCGTCGTCGCCCGTCGAGAACGTGCCGGTGACGCCGCCATACGACGCGGAGACGAAGGCGATGCGCTCCCGCTCGCGGTCCACGATGATGCGGGTCGCCGGCGATTGCACCCGGCCGGCCGATAGGCCCCGTTGCACCTTCCGCCACAACACGGGCGAGACCTCGAATCCGAACAACCGATCGAGGATGCGCCGCGTCTCCTGGGCTTCCACGAGCTCGAGGTCGAGGTCACGGGGGTTCGCCACCGCCTCGTGGATGGCTTCTTCGGTGATCTCGTGGAATACCATCCGGTGCACAGGGACCTTCGGCTTGAGGACCTCGAGCAGATGCCAGGCGATCGCCTCCCCCTCACGGTCCTCGTCGGTGGCGAGGTACAGGGCATCGGCGCCCTCGAGCTCCTTGCGCAGCTTGGCGACCTGCTGTTTCGAGTCGGGCGTCACGATGTACATGGCGGTGAATTCGTTGTCGATGTCGATACCGAACCTCGTCGCCTTCCAAGCCTCCCGCTTGGAGTCGGTCACCTGATTGGCCTTGGCCGGGATGTCACGGATGTGCCCGACCGAAGATTCCACGACGAAGTCACCACCGAGGTACCGACCGATGGTGCGGGCCTTGGCAGGGGACTCGACGATGACGAGCTTCTTTGGCATGTGCGAGGAAATACCTCAGTCGGGGACGTCTCAACGGACGAGTATGGACCTGCTGTCAAGGAATTGAGTCGCAAGACACAAGTCGCAGGTCACAACTCACGAGTCGCATATCACAAGATGATCGGGGCGTATGCTCGGTTCCATGAGCGATAAAGGCATACCCGACGAGGTCCTCGAGCATTACGAACAAGGAGTCGATGAGGATCTCCGCCTGCGCCAGGGTCTGGGCGAGCTCGAGCTCCTGAGGACCCAGGAAATCATTCGTCGTCACCTTCCCCCTGGATCGGCGCGGATCCTCGACGTCGGAGGCGCCTCAGGCATCCACGCCGAATGGCTGCTCGACGATGGCCACAGCGTCCACCTCGTTGACCCATTGCCCGGGCATGTGGAGCAAGCGACACAGCGGTTGGGGAAGTACGACGGGTTCTCGGCAGAGGTCGGTGATGCCCGCACGCTGAACGCGGCGAACCGCTCCTATGACGCCGTGCTGCTCCTCGGCCCGCTGTATCACCTGACCGAGAGCGCCGACCGTGTGACCGCCTGGTGCGAGGCGCGCAGAGTCGTCAAGGGTCACGGCGTGGTGTTCGGTGCGTCAATCACCAGATACGCGCCGCTGTTCGATGGTCTGATCGGCGGCGCACTCTTCGATTCCACCTTCCGCGCCCTCACCGAGGAGAATCTGTCCACCGGCCAGCATCGGAACCCAACGAGGGCGCCGGGCTGGTTCACTACCGCCTACTTCCACCACCCAGACGAGCTCGCCGAAGAAGTGGCGGGGGCCGGGCTGCGGGTGGTCGAGCTGGTCGGCGTCGAGGGGCTCGCCGCCTGGGTACCGGAGCTCGCCGAACGATGGGACGACCCGGAGGGGAAAGAAACCATCCTGTTTTCGGCGCGAGCGATCGAATCCGAGCCGAGCCTACGCGGGCTCAGCGCCCACCTGATAGCGGTCGCCACCCCGGGCCACCAACACGGGGCGTAGGCCCGCCCGCAAAGGCGTCAACACAAGTCGGGATGAAGAAGGGCCCCTCGTGGTGTTGGACCTCCCGGATCAATCTGACGGAGGTACCAATGACCGACCGAGCCATGATCGACGAGTTTCGGGCAAACGACGGGAAGGTCGGCGGCCGGTTCGAGGGAGCGCCGCTCCTGTTGTTGCATCACCTGGGCGCCAAGACCGGTCAGGAACGCGTCTCGCTGATGATGTATCAGGCCGTTGACACCGGCTACGCCGTCTTCGCTTCCAAGGGCGGTGCGCCGAGCCACCCGGGCTGGTACCACAACCTGGTCGCCAATCCCGAGGTGACCGTCGAGGTTGACACCGAGACCATCGCGGTCACGGCCCGCGTGACCAAAAGCGACGAGCGGGAGCCGATCTGGGCTGAGCAGAAGCGGGCCTACCCGTTTTTCGCCGCGTACGAACAGAAAATAGATCGGCAGATCCCGGTCGTCATCTTGGAGCCGCGCACCGGCTGATACCATCGTACGGGCACGGGTACGTCGGTTTCGCCGGGCCGATTACGAGGCCGTCGGCTCGAAACCGCTCAAGAGTCGATTCACCACCTGATCCCAGGTGAATCTGTCCTCTACGAAGCGGCGGCCGGCAGCCCCCATTCCCCGAGCTCGCTGCGGATCGCCGAACAGGATGTCCAGACCCTCGACGATGTCGTCCACGGAGCGCACAACGAATCCGGATTCGCCGGGAAGCACCGTCTCCGACGAGCCTCCGGCGTCCCCCGCCAACACCGGGAGTCCGGTCGCCGCCGCCTCGAGGAAAACAAGACCGAGCCCCCCCACC
>JADFIY010000168.1 GCA_022566415.1 Acidobacteriota bacterium | reverse complement strand
TGGGAAGTGGGCTCCCGGGTGCGCCTCGCGTACGTTGAGGAGCACGAAGTCGACGCGGTCTCCGAACTCGGCGTGCAGCGCATCGATCACCGGCATGGCGCTGGCGGTCATCGGACAGGTGATCGATGCTGTGACGAGGAGCAAGGGCCGCTCCCGATGTCCCCCGATCTGGATCGACCCGTCGTCGAGCGTGGGGAGCTGGTACGCAGACAGTGAGTCTCCCGGCGACAGAGCGTCGCTGGCGAAACGCAGGTCCCTGAAGAGCAGCTTGGGTGTGAACCGGTGGTACCGGTACGTATCTCCAGATTCGAGGAGCGGGTTGGTTTTCTCTATTGTTCTCATTGTTTCTCCGAACAATCTTTTAGTACGGTAACTGACTAATATCTCGAACCCTCGCCGCCCTCTCGTATTCCCGAGGGTGCTGCCCGAAGTCCGGAACCTGGTTTCAAGAGGCACAAGAGGTGTATCGCCACCCCTACGGCCGCCTACCGCCCCCGGAATCGTCGTACGTAGCGATTCATGTATCGGATCCTGAGCACGAGTAGACACATCACGACTCACCCCGACCGGTGCTTCCCGGAATCCACGAGGTATCACTATCTAAAAAGCTACCCAGACCACCACGAGAGCGAAAGCGTGAAGCGGCTTCATCGGACGATTCGACGGCGCATCGGTAGCGAGGTGAGGCGGGTGGCCAGCTGAGCGTTGACAACCTCCGGGTCCACCTCGGGATGTGGCGGGTGCGCAGTCTCGAGCAACGAAAGCAACTAGCGACCATGCTCGGGTTCAGGCTCCGGACTCGAGCAAGGCGTATATCAGGTGGAGGGCTGGCCCAAGCTGATCACGAATAGCGAGTGACCGCGCGCGGGCAGTGGAAGTCGTAGCCCCCGATCACTGACGTGCTGGATCGGCGGAATCGTCCGGATCTCCTCCAGGCCGCCGCCCGCTACGGGCAAACCGGACGACATTGGGACGAGGCGGATCGCCGTATGAACCGACGGCACCCTCCCTGGAACGTGCAGCCTGCTCTCCGCTACCTGGCATCTACCTCGACCGTGACCTGGGTCGTTTCGAAGCGGTCCTCGACCAGACGCATGAGAGTCAACGTCAGCTTCCCGCCGACTCCCGCCTGATCGATTCGCTCCAACAGGTCGTTCCGACTGGAGATTCGCTCCTCATCGGACGCGACGACGATGTCGCCCACCAGCAAGCCAGCTTCGGCAGCCGCACTGCCTCCAAACACCTCCATGATCACCGCCCCCTCCTCGACCGGTAGCCCGAACTGTCCTGCCAGCTGCGGAGTGACGGTGAAGAGGCCGACCCCGATGTATGGCTGGCCGGCCTCGGCGACCACATAAGCGATGAAGGGCAACACCTGGTCGACGGGGATGGCGAATCCGATGTTCTCGGCTTCTGGCGCCACGGCCGTGTTGATGCCCACCAGCTCGCCGCGGGCGTTTAGCAGCGGCCCGCCCGAGTTGCCCGGGTTGATAGCGGCATCGGTCTGCAACACTCCCTCCAACGACATCGTGCCCCTTGCCACGTTCCTTTCCTTGGCAGACACGATGCCGACCGTGACAGAGAGGCCGCGACCAAGGGCGTTGCCTATGGCGACAACAGGGTCGCCCACCTTGAGGTCGCGGCTCGATCCAATCACGATCGGTTCAAGCCCAGACTTGTCCTCCAGCAGTAGCAGAGCCAGGTCGTTGTTCTGCTCTGGTCCCCAGGTGCCAACAACCTGAGCCGTCCGGGGCTTGCCGTCCGGCCCCACGACGATGACGCTGCGAGCGCCGGCGATGACATGGGCATTAGTGAGGACGTGGCCATCGTCGTCGATTACCACCCCGGTACCGGCACCGACGGGTATCTCGGTAACACCGCCCAGCTCGTCGAGCCGGAGCTGGGTGAGGGTGACGGTGACCACACTGGACGCTACCGCCTCCACCAGCTCAGAGACGTCGGTGAGCACTACGTGGAAGCCGGCCTCTGTCTCGCCACCCGTGGTAGTCGTCGTTGAGGTTGTGGTGATGGTTGGCGCCATAGTGGTTTCGGCTGTTCCGTCGCCGTCACAAGCACCGACTGCCAGGGCTGTAGCCACCAAAACAAGCCAGCCTCCCCGGACCTGCACTAGGGACTAGTTATCGCGCGCGTGCCTGAGTCCCTCGGCTCGACTCTTGCGGAGCCGCCTGCCTAGCCTCCAACCGACGCCGCAGCGAGGCCCGCTGTTCGGACACCCACCTCCTGCCCTGTTCTTAGCAACCGGTTATGTCGAATCCGGTGGTGCGCCGGTTCGAAGAAGCTCAAGGCGACAGGCTCGTGGTCGATAGAGAAATGAGGGGCAGAGCGGGGGAGGCAAACGGACCCCGGCAATCACGTCACTGCTGAGTGCGATCTCACCGGGGTCCGTTTCCAACGACGAGTCCTCTTGGCCCGACGCCGCCGAACCCGTCGCGCCCGTCAACGTATCACCCGACAGCCGCAGCGGGATGACTAAAGCGCGACTAGTCATCACCGCCCATATCGAAGCCTCTTTGTGTCAAGGGGGTGTTTTTGGGCGCGGTTGTGTGTCTCGGGACTTGCGCCGAGTTGGTGGGGCGTAAGCTTGGGGACGGGTCCGGGGTGACTGAGCCGAAGAGCCGGTGTTCAGGATGCGAGGCCGGCCACGCTGGCGACAGAGACGTTCCTGAGTGTCCCCCGGGCCCTAACTCGTTTGGGTCCGTTGTTGGTCGGCGACGAGACGCCGGTAGGCGGCATCAGAGATGCGTCGTTTCAAGGCGCGGAGGGCTTCCTTCTTCGATTTGCCTTCGGCGAGTTTCTTGTCGTAGTAGACCCTCCCCGGGGTGTCGAAACGGATCTGGGTGACGGCGGCCATGTGGAGGGCATGGTTCAGTCTCCGGTTCCCCCGCAGTGACAGCCGGTGTCGCTTCTTGCCCCCGGAGGACACCTCGATGGGTGCGGTGCCGTTGTAGGCGGCATAGTGATCCGCAGTGGCGAACCGGGTGACATCACCGGTGTAGCCGATCAGGAACGCGGCAACGATCGGGCCGACCCCGTAGACGTCGGTCACCGTCGCATCCGCAGCGGCGACCGCGTGTCGGATCAGCGTCTTGTTGGCTTTGACGTCACGGTCCAAGCGGCGCATGTCACCCAGATGCGCCCTCGCTGATCTTCGTCGTTGTTCCCCGACCGCATCCAGGGTGCGCATCCCTTGCAGTACCCGGCTGGCCTGCTTGGCGGAGAGTCGTCTGCGCATACCACCGGGTTTCAGCTGCATCAGTGTCGCATGGAGCCGGCACACCGCCTGGGTCCGCAGGCTGGTGAGCTCGAGATGCCGTTTGGCCAGCATCCGTAACACCGCGGCGTGGTCTTCTCGTCGCACCACCGCCAACCCGGGTTGACGGAACGCCGCGATCGCTACCGACCGGGCATCGTTGGGGTCGTTCTTATCCGACCTGCCCGAAGACAACACCCTCACTCGAGACGCCAACACCGCCGGGACGTCGATGACGTGTTCGCCGCTGGCAACCAGCTGTTGGGACAACAAGTAGCCCAGCCCGCCAGCAGCTTCCACCGCCCAAAGGCGGCCGCCGTCCCCGTCAACGCTCCCGGCCCAGTCCAAGAGCCGAGCAATCTGATACCGGTCCGCCGGGACCGTCAGCTCACCCAACACGGTCTCGGATTCGTCGATCGCAACCGCAGTATGGGTTGCCTTGTGCGGATCGATCCCAATCGTGGTGACCATCATCAACCTCCTCATATAGGTCACATGAACAACCACGGCGGGCACTCCTGATCACAACACGGGTTGCCTCCGGCGTTCGCCTCTTTCGAGCCACACCGCAGCCAAGGGTCCCGACGGGCCGACAGTTCGTTACAAAGACACCCAAGGGCGCCAGGCACATCGAGAGCCAAACCCGTCGAGACCCCCAACGCTACGAGACAATCAGCCCCGCAGCACCACCAACATCATCAATCAGGCACATATGCGCTACCCGGGTTAGCCGCGGAGCGCCACCCATATTCCCGGATATTCATGCACCTCCTCCATGTCACGGATACGTCGCCGATCTCACCCATCGCTCTCTGGCTCCGCTCGAATGGATTTAGCCAGAGCCAGCGTCGCCGCGATGAGCAGCACCGTCGATCCGATCATCTCGAGTGCTTCCTCGGTGATCATCGTCGGGACGTAAATTGTGGCCCGCACCGGTGATCCACCCCAGTTCTGGACGAGCTCGAGCCCCAGAGCGACGAACCAGAAGGTGGCCCCGGCCACTAGCAGTGCAACGATGCGAGCCTGTTTCCGATACCGGCGCACCACCCCCCACCATGCCACAGCAGCGAGACCCATCACAGGGATATACAGGAGCTGCCAGTCGATCCCCGACCACTGCTCAAGGCGCTCGTGTATGGCGTTACCTTCGTCGAGCGCTAGAAACGCCAGGATCGGCCACCACATCCAGATTGCCAGCGATCGGGGTCTCGTAGACATTCCGACGAGCAGCCACCATAAGGCGGCGGCCCACAGCAGCGCGGCCGAGAACCATGTCGCTACCGATGCCTCAGAGTCAAGGTTTGCTGCGCCCCACTCGGGAAATGCGACCCGCTGCAACGTGCCCATCACCACGAGCACACCTATGGCGACAGCGGAGACGACGGCGACCACCACCCCAGGCACTTTCGAAGCCAACTCAACAAGACGCCCAGGGCCCGACCATTCGAGAACGCCCTCGTCGGTCTCTGGAACACCGTCGCCATTGGGCATCTTGGGCCGATCGCGTGCAGGGCGGTGCATGACCGCAACATATATGCCTGCGCGAAATTTGAACGGTCACGCAATATCACGATCCGCCCATATCGATGCCTCTTTGTGTCAAGGAGTTGTTTTGGGCGCGGCGGGTTGGCCCGTGCCGGTTGGCTGGGTTGGGCGTAGTGTTGGTGTCGGGTTCGGGAGTGACTTATCCGAAGAGCCGGTGTATCAGGGTTTGAGCCGGCCACGCTGGATCAAAGAGTCGTCCCTGGTTGTCCTCCCGGACCCATCTCTTTTTCAGTGGGCCTGGTGTCGGGCGTCGGCGACGAGCCGTCGGTAGACGACGTCTGAGATGCGTCGTTTCAATGCCCGGATTGCTTCTTTGCTGGTTTTACCTTCGGCGACCTTCTTGTCGTAGTAGTCGCGTCCTGCTCCGGGGTAGCGGAGCTGAGAGACCGCGGCGATGTGGAGGGCGTGGTTGAGTTTGCGGTTCCCTCGCGGGTTGAGCCGATGCCGTTTCCGCTCACCCGAGGAGGCGTCGATGGGGGCGGTGGCGTTGTATGAGGCGAAATGTCCCGGGGAGGGGAACCGGGCGATGTCACCCACCGCACCCAGGATGATCGCCGCCCCGATCGGTCCGACCCCGCGGATGTTCATCAGGCTGGTACCCGATGCCACAACGGCGGCGCGGATCCGTCTCTTGGAGGCTCGCATCTGGGTCTCGAAGCGGCCAATGTCGTCGACCAGTTCGGTGGCGATCACTACCCG
>JADFIY010000167.1 GCA_022566415.1 Acidobacteriota bacterium | reverse complement strand
TGGGCTTCGAGTTTGCCGACGACGTCCACAAGATCGTCGGGCTGCGCTCCTATGCCGGGGATGTGATGTTGGAGATGCGGTGGCCGGAACATTCGCTGTATCCGAACTGGGGTGCGACGCTCCGCCGTTCCGAGCTCGACGGCAGGGTGACCGGACTCGCTGAGACCCGTGGCGCCAAGGTGCTGCAGGGCATCGAGGCCCGGCCGATCGTCGACGATGGGGAGCTGGTCGGCGTGGACCTCTACGGTGACGGGGACGATCCGGAGCGGATCACCCCAGAGTACGTCGTGATCGCCGATGGCTCGCTGTCGCGATTCGGCCGCGAACTGGGGACGGAGCGTCGCAGGGACTATCCGTTCGGGCTGGCCGTACGCGGATACTGGGACAGCCCGAAGGCAGATGACGGTTACATCGAGAGCCAGCTCGACATCCGCGACAAGAACGGCCGCTCGATGCCGGGCTATGGATGGGTGTTCCCTCTGGGTGACGGCACGGTCAATGTCGGAGCCGGGCTGGTTTCCACCTTCAAGGGATGGAAAGACATCAACACCAGCAACATCCTCGCCGCTTACGTGGCGGAGCTACCCGACCACTGGGAAATCGACGGTGACCCGATCGCCAAGCCGATCGGGGGCAAGCTTCCGATGTCGTTCTCGGTTGGGCCAAAATCGGGACGCAGCTGGGTGGCGGTCGGAGATGCGGCAGGCGCCGTGAACCCATTCAACGGGGAGGGCATCGATTACGGCTATGAGACCGGCCGTCTCGCTGCCGGGGTGATAGCGGAGGCCCTGGCATCCGATGACCCTGCCGCGCTCGCCGCCTACGACCAAGCGCTGATCGACGAGTACGCCGCTTACCACCGGGTGGCTCGGATCTTCCTGAGCGCGATCGGAAACCCGGCGGTGATGCGGACGCTGGTCACCACCGGTATGCGATCGCAGACGCTCATGGAGTGGGTGCTCAAGGTGATGGCCAACCTGCTCGAGCCCGAGGAGAAGGGGATGGTCGAGAAGGTGTACGCGGCCATCGAGCAGGCCATCGACCTGCCAGGGATCCGGAAGTACAAGGCGTAGGCGGACCTGGCAACCCATGCTTCGCATGGCAGCGTCGGTTGGTGGCGCGTACGGTCAATCGATGCCGAGCTCGGCGAGAACAATCGGGGGATTGCTGTTGGCGGTCCCGATCGCCGCGTGCTCCTGATCCGGGGCAGCTTCGATTTGGAGCAGCGAGCCGCCGAACCCGCATAGGCCAGCGGTGACCTCTCGCCGTCCTGGATTTGAACCCTTGTGAGCCGCGCAAACATACGTGCGACTTACCCGCCCCACAACCGTCTTTGTGTTTGGCCGAGCGCGGCGCGGACCCCGTAGACTTCGGCGCCGCACATGGACCTCTCTGCGTACCTGTCGATCGCCCTGATGGCGATGCTCGGAACCGGCTTTGCGGTCGTGGCACTGTGGGCCTCCAAGCGGCTCGCCCCTAACAATCCGACACCGGAAAAGCTCGCTCCCTACGAAAGCGGCATCGTCCCTCTGCAAGAACCGGCCGAGCGGTTCCCGGTCAAGTTCTACCTGGTGGCGATGATGTTCGTGATCTTCGACGTCGAGATTGTCTTCCTGTTTGCCTGGGCGGTGGCGATGGACGATTTCGGGTGGGCAGGTATCGCTGCCGTTGGGCTGTTCATGCTGTTGCTCCTTGAAACACTTGGCTACGTCTGGAAGCGCGGCGCCCTCGACTGGAACGTTGCCCAACGCGCCCGGTACCGGGTCGTTGTTGCACCAGAGCCTCCGGTCGAGGAGGTCGCCTGATGGCCGGAGAGGTCGACAACCCGAGCTTCTTTCTTACGACGCTACAGAAAGGGGTCAACTGGACCCGGACCAAATCGATGTGGCCGGCGACTTTCGGTCTTGCCTGCTGCGCCATCGAAATGATGGCTACCGGAGCCGCTCACAACGATATGGCCCGGTTCGGCATGGAGGTTTTCCGTGCCTCCCCTCGCCAGGCCGACCTCATGATCGTGGCAGGCAGGGTGTCGCAGAAGATGGCGCCGGTCCTGCGCCAGGTGTACGACCAGATGGCCGAGCCGAAGTGGGTTATCTCCATGGGTGCCTGCGCCTCGACCGGTGGCATGTTCAACAACTACGCACTGGTCCAGGGCGTCGACCAGATCGTTCCTGTGGATGTCTACGTCCCGGGGTGCCCACCGGGGCCCCAGTCGCTCCTCCACGGGATCCTGACGTTGCACCAGGGGATCATGTCCGGCGAGATCCAACGATCCACCGGGGTGGTGTGATGGCCGCGTCAGGGGGTGAAGTCGCCGATGACCCGATCCTCGATGCTGTGGTCGCGGTCGCGGCTTCGGCGAAGGTCACCGTCACAACGGCGGGCCCTGTACAAGTGGTGGTGGAGGTGGGGCGTGAGGATTACCCGGCGCTCGTCGAGGCCGCCAGGGCAGGCGGGTTCGAGACCTTCATCGATCTGTGCGCCGTCGACCACCTCGCCAGAGAGCCACGGTTTGACGTTGTCGTCAACCTGCTGTCCACCCAGCACACCAGGCGGCTCTTGATAAAGGTCGGCGTGCCGAATGAGGACCCATCCTTGCCGTCGATCTCGATGGTGTATCCAGGGGCCAACTTCTACGAGCGCGAGACCTGGGACATGTTCGGGATCGTGTTCGACGGGCACCCCGACCTCACCAGGCTGCTCATGCCAGACGAGTGGGACGGACACCCATTGCGCAAGGACTATCGGATCGGCTCGGTGCCGGTCGAGTTCAAGGCGACCCGATGAGCGACGACACCCGAGACAGTGAGACCGAGGGGCTGGAGGGGAAGCAGGTTTCGGACGGGCGGTCTCATGGGGCGGAGGAGCGAAGACGGGTCCACGACCTCTGGGTCGCAGGCACCGAGGAGCCCGATTGGGTGGCGACCGCAACCGACGAAGGGGCCCAGGAGATGCTCCCCCGTGAGCTCGACCCGGGGCTGGCTGCTCAGCGCGGCGTGACGGTCGTCGACGACTACGGCGAGCCGACCGGTCTCAGGAGCGACGAACTGCAGATCCTCAACATGGGCCCGCAGCACCCCGCCACCCACGGTGTGCTGCGGCTCCAGCTCGAGCTCGATGGAGAGACGATCCTCCGGAGCAAGCCGATCATCGGTTACCTCCATACCGGTATGGAGAAGACCGCCGAGACGCTGTCGTACATGCAGGGGGGCACAAATGTCACCCGTATGGACTACCTGTCTCCTTTCCACAACGAGTTGTGTTTCTCGCTTGTCGTCGAACAGCTCCTCGATGTCGACATCCCGCCACGGGCACAAGCGATCCGAATCCTCATGACAGAGCTCAACCGTGTGGCCAGCCACCTCATCTGGCTCGCCACCTTCGGGCTCGACATCGGCGCCCTATCGATGATGCTCTACGGATGGCGTGAGCGCGAGAGCGTCCTCGACTTCTTCGAGAAGGTCACCGGGTTGCGGATGAATCACAACTATATCCGGCCCGGTGGCGTCGCCGCTGATCTCCCCGATGGATGGGAAACCGACGTCGAGGGCATCTTGGAGGTCGTTCGGACCGGTCTCGGCGACTACGAGGCGATGCTGAACGAGAACCCGATCTTTGTCGACCGTACTCAGGGGGTCGGGATCATCACACCCGCCGAGGCGCAGGCATACGGTGTCACCGGCGTCAACGCCAGGGCAACCGGCCTGGACTACGACGTACGGAAAGCCTTCCCCTACAGCGGGATCGAGCAGTACGAGTTCGACGTCCCTGTCGGTCAGCACGGCGACACCTTCGATCGGTACCTGCTCCGGATGGAGGAGATTCGGCAGTCGCTCCGCATCGCCGAGCAGGTGATCGAGACCATGCCACCCGGGGACTACCGGGCCACCGACCGCAAGGTGACGCCCCCGCCACGGCGGCGCATCGACGAGTCGATGGAGGCTCTGATCCATCACTTCAAGATCTTCACCGCCGGTTTCGACGTGCCAGCCGGCGAGGTGTATCAGGCTGTCGAGTCGCCCCGGGGCGAGCTCGGCATGTACCTGGTGTCAAAGGGTGGCCCCAAGCCGTGGCGGCTGCACGTTCGTGCTCCTTCGTTCGCCACGGTCCAGGCGCTGCCGGTGATGATGTCCGGCCAGCTCATCGCCGATGTGATCGCCACCCTTGCCTCGGTGGACCCGGTCCTGGGCGATGTGGACAGATGAGAAGAGTCCCCGGCCTCCGGTCCCCCGTTTCCGGCAGGAATTCGATTTTGGCCGGTGGCCGGCGACTGGTGACCGGCGACCCCTTGGTCCCGAAGGAGGCGGGCTCGTGATCGCGACCTGGAGCACGGCGAACCAAGAACGGGCCACGGCCTTGATCGCTCAGTACCCGGAGAAGCGATCTGCGGTAATGCCGCTCTTGTACATCGCGTCGGTCGAGCACGGTTACGTGACCGACGATGCGATACGAGAGGTAGCAGAGCTCACCGGGCTCACCGCGGCACAGGTCCAGTCGGTGGCCTCCTTCTACACGATGTATCGCCGCGATCCGGTCGGCAGCTACCTGGTGTCGGTGTGCACCTCGATCTCGTGCTGGCTGCGCGGCGCCGACGACGTCCTGGCCGCGATCGAGGACGAGTCGGGCACGCTCGACGGCGAGATGTCGGAGAACGGCACGTTCACCGTCGAGCACATCGAGTGTCCCGGCGCCTGTGGCGGCGCCCCTGCGCTGGCCGTCAACTGGGAACTGATCGAGGGGGTCGAGCCGGACAAAGGCAGGGCTTTGATCCGCTGGTTGCGCGACACCGAGCCGGAGACGATTTCGGCGGACGAGATGCAGGTCCTGTTTGGTGGCCAGCGCTCGTTCGAGTGGGGCGTGTCCGAGCCAGAGGGTGCCATCGCACCGCTCCCCGCGTTCGCCCCGTACGGAACGGCGGGAGAGGTATGAGTCGAGAGTCGAGAGTCGAGAGTCGAGAGTCCGCGCCCGACAGCGCGGTCTTGGCCCTGTTGGCCAGCTCTGGACTCTGGACTCTTGACTGTGGACTGTCATGCGACACCGGAGGTGTCGGATGACTCAGAAGATCCTCACCGTTCGTATGGAGGAGCACCCCTCCGACTCGCATACCCTCGCCAGGTATCTCGGCACCGGCGGTTATGCGACCCTGAACACGGCGCTCACCGAATTGTCCCCGGACGATGTGACGGCCGAAGTGCGGGCCGCCAACCTCAGAGGGCGCGGCGGAGCCAGCTTCCCCACCGGGGTCAAATGGGGTTTCCTCCCCAAGGAGACCAGGCCCCGATACCTCGTGATCAACGCCGACGAATCCGAGCCCGGCACGTTCAAGGACCGGCTGCTCCTCGAACGCGATCCGCATCAGTTGCTCGAAGGCATCGCCCTGTCCGCGTACGCCCTCGACGTGCAACGGGCCTTCGTCTATGTGCGCGGCGAGTACACCAAGCCGGCCCGGCGGCTGCAGCGAGCCATCGACGAGGCATACCAGGGTGGGTATCTCGGCGCCGGGCTCGCCGGCCCCAAGTTTTCTCTGGACGTCAC
>JADFIY010000166.1 GCA_022566415.1 Acidobacteriota bacterium | reverse complement strand
TGTCAGGGATGTGCTGCAACAGAACACCGGCGCATACGGGGTTGCCAGCCCAGGGTTCGCATAGCACCCCACCCCACCCCGGGTGGGGTGCTATAGTGGGAACATGGAAACTGAGCACAGACACGCCCGGGAGATGAAGGCCGAGCACAAGCAGTCGGCGCTGAACCGCCTGAAGACCGTGCGCGGCCATCTCGACGGCGTGATCGCGATGGTCGAGGACGAGCGGTACTGCCTGGACATCATGAAACAGGTCTCTGCGCTGCAGGGATCCCTGGAAAAGGTGAACCGGGTGCTGATGCAGAACCACGTCGAAACATGCGTCCTGCACGCCGTCGAGGAAGGCCGCTCGGGCGAGATCGTCGACGAGTTGATGGAGACGCTTCGGTATACGCCGAGCGTTACCGGACCTTAGGAGATACCACATGACCAACAGAACACTGTCCGTCCCCGAGATTCACTGCGGTCATTGCAAGACCTCGATCGAGGACGCCGTTGGCGCCGTGTCCGGGGTGGAGCGCGCCGAGGTCGATATCGACGCCAGCACCCTCGACCTCGATTACGACGGTTCCGATGGCACGTTCACGGCGATAGTCGCCGCCATCGAGGAAGTCGGCTACGAGGTCCCGAGCCAGTAGCAAGTACCAAGTAGTACGTGATACGTGATACGTCCCCCGGAGGGCGACGAGTGACCAAAACTGACACCATCAATTTCGACGTGCAAGGCATGACCTGTGCGTCGTGTGCGGTGCGGATCGAGCGCGTTCTCGGCAGACAAGAAGGTGTGGAAGAGGCGGTCGTCAACTTTGCCGGACAGCAGGCGAGGGCGGTCGTCGATCCCGACCTCGTCGACGTGGCACTGCTGCAGGCTTCGATCGACAAGATCGGCTATGAGATCACCCCCCTCGTCGAGGGCGAGGCGCGCCCCTCGTTGGATGAGCGGTACGAAGAGGAGGTGGCCTTCCAGAAGCGGAACGTGATCGGGGCGGCACTGTTGGCCGCGCCGCTGCTGCTGCTGTCGATGCTGGGGCCCGACGAGCTGTGGTCTTACATGATCCAGGCCGCTCTGGCCACGATCGTGGTATTCGGCTTCGGCTGGCAGTTCCACAAGGCAACCTGGAAGCAGGTCACGTCCGGCAGCCTGGCAATGGACACCCTGGTGACGGTTGGAACCCTCACCGCGTGGGTGTATTCGATGTGGGCGATGTTCAGCGGGTATCCGGTCTTCTTCGAGACCGCGGGAATGATCATCACGTTGATCCTGCTCGGCCGTTACTTCGAGGCGAGAGCGAAGGGCAAGGCGTCGAGCGCCATCACCAAACTGCTCGAACTCGGCGCCAAGGAAGCCAGGGTCTCGCGCGATGGATTCGAGATCATGATCCCTGTCGATGACCTGCGTCTAGGAGAGGTCGTCGTGGTACTTCCCGGGGAGAAGATCCCGACCGACGGCACCATCGGCGCCGGTGCCACCTCGATCGATGAGTCCATGCTCACCGGCGAGTCGCATCCGGTGGACAAAGCCCCTGGAGATCTGGTGTTCGGAGCAACCATCAACCAGCAGGGTCGGATCGAGGTCGAGGTGACCAAGCTGGGCGCAGAGACCGCTCTTGCCCAGATCGTCAAGCTCGTGGAGGACGCCCAGGCTTCGAAGGCCCCCGTCCAGCGCCTCGCCGACCGGGTCAGCTCGGTGTTCGTCCCGATCGTCCTTGGCATCGCCCTACTGACGCTGGCCGGGTGGCTCGTCGTCACCGGCGACATAGCAGTCGCGCTGCGCTCGGCGGTGGCCGTCCTGATCATCGCCTGTCCGTGCGCCATGGGTCTGGCCACCCCCACTGCGATCATGGTCGGCTCGGCTCGCGGCGCCGAACTCGGTGTGCTCTTCAAGAACGCTCAGGTCTTCGAACAGGCGAAGGTGGTCGACACCGTCATTTTCGACAAGACCGGCACCCTGACGCGAGGAGCGATGACCCTCACCGATGTCGTCACCGACGAGCCGGAGGATCGTTTCCTGCTGCTCGTCGGGTCGGTCGAGGCTGCGTCGGAACATCCGATCGGCAAGGCGGTCGCCCTCGGAGCCGAGGAACGAGATGTCACTCTGGTCACGCCGAGCGACTTCTCAACGCTGCGTGGTCTCGGCGTTGCCGGCACCGTTGACGGGACCGAGGTGATCGTCGGCAAGCCAAAGCTCGTCGCAGATCGAGGACTGCACATCCCGGATCGGTACGTTGCTTCCATGGAGCGGATCGAGAGCAAGGGAAACACCGCCTTTCTCGCCGGATGGGACGGAGAGGTTCGCGGCACCCTTGGCGTCGCCGACACAATCCGGGACACTGCGGCCGATGCGGTGCGAGCGCTACAAGCGATGGATGTCGACGTCGCCATGCTCACCGGAGACAATCATCGCACTGCTGAGACGATCGCCGCCGCTGTGGGCATCGATTCTGTGATGGCCGAGGTACTCCCTGCGGACAAGGCGGCTGAAGTAGCTCGCGTTCAATCCGACGGTCGCTCGGTTGGTTTTGTTGGTGACGGCATCAACGACGCCCCTGCCCTGACCCAAGCCGACCTCGGCATGGCCGTAGGCTCCGGCACCGACGTCGCCATCGAGGCCGCCGACGTGGTATTGATGTCAGGCGACCCGGGTCTGGCGGTGACGGGACTCGGTCTCGCCAGGGCCACCTTCAGGACCATCCGACAAAACCTCTTCTGGGCGTTTGGCTACAACGTCGCCGCGATTCCCCTGGCGGCGCTGGGCCTCCTCAACCCGATGATCGCTGCAGCCGCCATGGCCTTCTCTTCAGTGTCGGTGGTAGCGAACTCGTTGCGCCTCAGGCGGTTCGAGTAGGAGTTCCCAGTTACCAGTGCGGAATCGGGATTGGTAAGGACAATCGGCAACTCGGGCCTCGGGACTGGGAACTGGCAACTGGGAACTTTTCCGCGCTACAACTTGACGTGGGTAGCCTTCGACACGTGGACGCCATACGACGCTACGCCAACCCGGCCCTTCGCAAACCGACCGCGATCGTCGCATTCGAAGGCTGGAGCGACGCCTGCAGCGCCGCCACGGGGGCGGTTCGCCACTTGCTCGACCGGCTCGACGTCAAGGAGCCCTTCGCCACACTCGAGCCAGAGGAGTTCTACGACTTCCAAGAACACCGCCCGATGGTGTCGATCGTCAACGGTCGGGTCGACGCCATGACCTGGCCGGAGCTGAGGTTCTTCGCCGCGGAGCGCCCCGACCACGACCGCGACCTCATCATGGTGATCGGCGACGAGCCGACATTGCGGTGGAAGACATTCGCCAGGACGCTTACCCAGGTGTTGACCGACGCCGATGTCCAATCGGTGTTGGTCCTCGGTGCCTACATCGGGCCGGTGACCCACAGTCATCCGGTCCCACTGGGTGGGGTCGCTACCGACGCCGCCATGCTCGACACCTCCGGACTCGTCGCCTCGGACTACCACGGTGCTACCGGAATAGTCAGCGTGCTCGCAGAAGCGTGCCGTGAGGCAGGTCTTCCTGCAATGAGCATCTGGGCAGCGACCCCGCACTATCTGGCGGCTAGTCCGAATCCGATGGCAATGCGGGCCCTGTTGCGGGCGGCGGGCAGGATCGCGGGGTTTGAGGGAGATGACGAGGAACTGCGGTCGATGGAGGCTGAGTTCGTATCCCGGGTGGACGAGGCCGTTTCCTCATCATCCGATCTGGCCGACTACATCGAAGAGCTCGCCTCCCAGGCGGCAGTCGACGACATGGACCCACAGCGGGTCCCGGAGCTCGTCGACGAGATCGAACAGTTCCTCAAAGACGTTTGACGAACCTCTTGGTCTCTCCCGCGAAGCGGGAAGACGCGTTACGGCCATAGCCGTAACGCAGAGGGGGCTCTGCGAGAGTGAGCGATCACATGAGTTCATCTCGCGGTTGTCATCCGCATCCCACCCATGTGGCAGAATCCCAGCCTGCAGAAGGGAGGCCGCGTTGGATTCACTTCGGAACATCCCGGGCGGGGTTGTAGTCGCCACCGTGATCGGCGTCATCGACGCCGTCATCGTTTGGGGAGTAGCCACCCTGTTCGATGTGTCGATACAGGTGCCGGATGGTCCCGGATCGCAGACGCTGACGAATCTGACTATTCCACCGATCATCTTCATCGTCGCCGCGCCCTCGATCGCGGCGGGAATCTTGCTGTGGCTGCTGCAGCGGTTCATTCCCAACCGAGCGCTCCGTGTCTTTCAAGTCGTGGCGATCTTTTTCCTGGTGTTGTCCTTCGGGCTTCCCTTCAGGCTCGACCAACGGCTGGAGGGACAGCTATCGCTGGTGGCGATGCATATCCTCGTCGGGGCGGTGATCATCGCGACCATGACCTGGGTTGCTACCAAGCCTGTCGAAGCTTCCGAGGCCGGTGATGAAGAGTCCCGCGCGATCGACTGATCCGGTCTCGTCTCAGCCGTTTCCGGCGATCCGCTCGACGTCGACGATCACGGTGACCCGCACCATGCCTGGAGTCAGCCACGGGTACTTCTCTCGCCCGATGTACTTCTGAGCCAGTCTGTCGATGATGGCAACCCCGTCCGATGTTCGCATCTCCACTACCTGCCCTTGGATCGACCAGTTCTCGTACGGTTTGTCTGCCGGGCTGATCGAGACCGCCACCCGAGGATCGTTGCTCATGTTCCTCCACTTGCGGCGCCCTTCTGCGGTGTTGAACACGATCCGATCCCCGTCGCGCATGATCCACATCGCCGTGACCTGTGGCACTCCATCGGGATCCAGAGTGGCCAGATGGGCGAAGTTGCTCCCGTCGATCACGGCCTTCAGATCTTCGGGCAACGAAATTCCCATGATGGTCCTTTCTCTGTCAGGTCGCTCAACTCGCACCGATCGGGTATTGAGGGGCGCACCTCGGCTAGAGCAGTCCGTCGAGCACCGAAAACAGCCGGTCCACATCGGATGCGTCGTTGTACAGGTGCGGGGCAACACGAATCGAATCCCCCCTGAAGCTGACATATACCCGGGCCGCTCTGAGCCTGGCGGCGACATCGGCGGGGAGGCCCTTTGCCCCCTGGAAACCGATCATGTGTGATGCCCGCGCCGCGATGGTTGAAAGGCCTCGTTCGGTTGCCATGCGTTCGATGGTGGCCGTGATGGATCCAAGGCGCTGTGCGACCTCATCGACGCCCCACGCCAGGATCTGCTCCAACGCAGCCGTCGCCATCGGCACCAGTTGGAAGCTGCTCCGCTCGCCAACGTCGAAGCGTCGCGCTCCCGGGGCGTAGTCGTCGTGATAGTCGACCAGTCCTGCGAAGTCGTCTGCGCCGGAACGAGCGATCCAGTTCTCCTCGATGGGGGCTCCGTCTCTGCGTTCCGGCGCCACCCACATATAGCCGAGCCCGAACGGGCCGAGCAGCCACTTGTAACCGGCGGCCACGACAAAGTCGGGCTGGATAGCCTCGGCGCTGAACGGCATGGCCCCGAGCGACTGGGTGGCGTCGACCACCAGAGCGGACCCAACGTCTCTTGCCACCTTGCCGACCTCAACGAGGTCAAGAAGCGAACCATCGGTCCAGCGGCAGTTGGGGACGGCGACCACCGCAGTCCGGTCGTCGCTCGCCTCCAGAACCGATGCCGTCCACGCAC
>JADFIY010000165.1 GCA_022566415.1 Acidobacteriota bacterium | reverse complement strand
TCTGGTTGATGGTGCCGCCGTGGATCCGCCCTCGCTGCTGGTATTCGTCGAGGACGGACGGGTCGCCGCCGCGGAGCCGGAGACTCGCGGTGCGTTCCCAGCGGTGGCGGAACCGATGCACCTGGTCGAGTTCGATGGCGCCGTAGCTGTCGACGAGATGGGCGAACATGCCACCCCTCCCGACGGCGGAGAACTGGCGAGGATCACCGACGAGCACGACCCGCCACCGGTTCCGGTCGGCGAGCCGGGCCAGCTCGGCCAGCTTTGGCGTGGCGGCGGTGCCGGCTTCGTCAACCACCACCGTGGTGCCTGCGGGTAGGTCGTATTCGGGATGGGGTAGCCGATCGGGCCGGTGGTGTTCGCTGAGCAGCTTGTCCAAGGTGTCGGTGGCCATTCCGGTCTCGTCAGCAAGCACCTCGGCTGCCGCCGCGGTGGGCGCCACGCCGAAGACGCGGCGACCCTCCTCTCTCAGGTGTGCCTCGGCCGACGCGAGGACGCTGGTCTTACCGGCACCGGCTGGACCAACGATCAGCTCCAAGCCGGTGGTGCTGGTGACCGCTGCGGCCGCCTCGACCGCCGGTATGCCGCGTTCGGCCGCGACACCCGGCGCAGGTCGAAGATCGTCCGGGCGGCCACGGTGCTGCGCCCAAGCGAGGAGCTGTTCCTCTTCATCCAGGATGGCCCGGGTGGTGAGGGCCCGATCCACCGCGGATTCGCTGACCGGTCTGCCGTCGCGGCGGAGCGGCACGCCGGCAGGGACGGGTCGCGAGATGTCCACACAGCGCTCGGCGGCCGCCTCGCGTGCGAGATGCTCCACAAGGCTAGTGAGCTGCCCCGAGTCAGTGGCGACGCTGGTGGGGACGGCGCTCGCGAACTCCCGGATCAGCTCGGCGGGCCGCCACGTCGACTGGCCCTCGACGAGCGATGCCAATCCCTGGTCGACGATTACAGCCGCCATCTGAGGATCGATACTCATTTCGCGGCGCTGCCACCCGAGCGCCATCGCGATGAGGCGCTCCGGGTCGTGACCCAACGCCCTGATCCGGTCTCGCCATTCGTGGTGCAGCGCGTCAGCGGTGTGGCCGTGAGGCTTGGCGGGTCGGCTGTCCACCACCGCTTCGCGCTCCAACCGCCACCGCTCACGACCACTCGGTTCTCTGCCTAACTCGGTACGGAACCGTCCCAGCTTCTCCTCAACACGGTGTTCCACATCGATAGTGCGTTGAGAGAACTCGGCCAACACGTCAGGGTCGACGTCGGCAATCTCGGCAATCCCATGCTCCGGCTCCTTCCACCGGACCCCGAGCCGACGGGTCAACTCGGCCCGCAGCCCGGCGTGATACAGAGCCGACAGGGTGCGCTGGTCGAGTTTGATGGTCCTGGCATCCAATGCCAGCCAGCGACCATCGGGGGCTTTGACCCGATTGGCGATCACTGCATGGGTGTGCAGCTGTGGATCCAGTTTTCGACTGGTGTGCTGCCGAAACACCGCCACCACGATCCCATCTGCATCGACCGTGACCACGTGGTGGCGGCGACGCATCCTCGTGTGAGCATGGTTCTCCACCCAGCCCAACACCGCGCCGACCGCCTGCTCGTGGGCTTCCACTACCTGCTGGCGCACGTCGGCGTCGCCGACCCCGAACAGGACCGACACCGACTTGGGAGCGGAAAAGGTGGCGTCATACCCCCGCACCGACCCCTCCCCAAACCTGCGGCCCAGATCACCACCGGTCGCCGGATCCAGACCCGCCATCACCGCCAGAAACGCCTCCGCGTCGACATCGCCGCTAAGGCCGAGTATCGCGGCGCCGCGGCCCCACCACCGACCCGGCGGCTCATCACCATCCAGGTAATACGACGGCAAATGCTCGGTGTAATAGCGGCCCGCCGCCGTGCCCTTCAAGGTGGTCACCCGAACCGTCACAGGACCCTCCTCGATGCCGGCTCACCGCAGGTGTGCACTCGTCTGATGCTGAAAGGCTGGGTTCGTTGTCGGGTGGTCATGGGTGTCTCCGTAGTCAGCTAGAGGTGGAGTCGGTTCGAAGAGATCGAGTTGTTTCGGGATGTGGTGTTGGTCGATTCGGGTTCGGTCGGTCGCATGTGGTTACCGATGCGTGGATCGTCAGATGCCGTTGGTCCCCACGGCGCATCACTGATCGAAGGTGGCGGTCGTCGTCCTGGAGTGGTCCGGTATCTGGCATTCGATCTCGCTGCGGGTTGGTCTCCGTTCGGGCCCTCACAGCCCATCGCTCCCCCACATCACACCAAGGATCGATGTCAGACAGCTGTCAGATCGATGACAGATCGCTTACAAGTAGCTGTCAGAATCGGTACGGCCGACAGACATCATCGGTGATGAACCGCCGAAAACCCTTTGACAGCAGCCTTGACAGCTACTTGTCACCCAGTTGACATCGACCCGAGCCACGATGTGCAGATGAAACAACTCGATGAACTGCTCAGCCCCCAGGACCTCGCCGAATACCTCGGGGTTCCCGTCACCACCCTCTACACATGGCGGCACCGCAGCCAGGGGCCACCAGGACTTAGAGTCGGACGCCATCTCCGCTATCGACGCCGGGATGTCGAAGCATGGATCGAACGCCAGCTCGACAGCACCGGCGCGTGAGTCGGTGACAGCGGCTACCTTCAAGACTCAAAATGGGATGGATACGCAAACGATCTGACAGGCCGTCACCTTGGCGCGCCGGCTATCGAGGCCCCGATGGACGAGAGCACTCCAGGTCGTTCCGACGGAGGGTCGACGCAGAGCGCTGGCTACGGGACGAGCTCCACAAACAGGATCGCGGCCTGTGGGTCGACCCGAGTGCGGGTGCGGTCGAGTTCGAGGAGTACGCCGAGGGATGGTTCCGCGGTCTCAACCTGAAGCCGAAGACGATCGCCGGCTACCGGAGCCTCCTCGACTCGAGAATCCTCCCGGTCCTCGGGTCGGTGGAGTTGAGACGAATCACACCGGATCTGCTCCGGGAGTGGCTGGCCGACATGGCCCAGGAAGGACTGTCGGCGTCGCGGATGGGTCAGGCCAGGCGGATTGTCGGTGCGGTGCTCTCCCAGGCGGTCGAGGACGGGCTCATCGGTCGAAATCCGGCCGATCTTGTGAAGGTGTCGAAGACACGGCCGCGTGAGCAGCGGTATCTGACCGCGGAGCAGGTCACCGAGCTGGCCAGTGCTGTGGAGCAACGCATGGATGGCGGCGGAGCGCTGGTGAAGGTCCTGGCGTATGCGGGGCTTCGCTGGGGCGAGGCCGTGGCTCTCAGAGGCGCTCATGTGGACATACTCCGACGTCGCATCCATGTCCGTGAGTCGGCCACCTTGGTCAATGGTCAGCTGCTGTGGGGCACTCCCAAATCGCATCGAGCCAGGACCATCGTGATCCCGCGCTTTCTCGCCGAGGAACTCGCTTCGATGACCAGTGGAGAGGACCTGATCTTCACATCGCCGACCGGTCAGGCGCTGCGCTCCCCAAACTTCCATCGTCGAGTGTGGCGGCCCGCGGTCACGGAGAGTGGTCTCGGGGACCTGGTGCCGCATGACCTTCGGCATACCGCAGCGTCGCTGGCAATATCGGCCGGGGCGAGTCTGAAAGCGGTCCAGCAGATGCTCGGTCATGCCTCCGCGCAGATCACCCTGGACCGGTACTCACACCTCTATGAAGACGACCTCGAAGACCTCGCAGATTCGATGGATGCTCGGTACGGTGCGGCCCAGGTGCGGCCCAAGCCCGAATCTGGGGACGTTGTCGACTTGGACAAGAAGCGGAAAAAGGCCACTTGACCAGGTAGTTCGACAGACCGAGCCCTCGTAGCTCAGGGGATAGAGCACCGGTTTCCTAAACCGGGTGTCGCAAGTTCGAATCTTGCCGAGGGCGCCACAGCCGAAGCTCTTGTCGTCCAAGGTGAAACGCTGCACTGACGATCCCTCAACGGATCCTCGGACAGGCCCGGAAACGGCCGTTTTGGTCCGCATCTGGTCCGCGAGACATCTGGTCCGCGAGACATCGCGAAACAGTTCGAAAATGCGCGGCCTGATGCATGTCCGCTCGTCAGGAGCGATTACTCGATCCTCCCGAGCCACGGCGTGGACATTCCTGGAAACGGGATGCTGGACACCCCACATCAGAAGGGGTGACGCCACCGCCGCCCTCAGTTCGACGTTCGGGCGTAGCAGCGCACCAGCGCCGATCACCAAATCTGAGCGATAACACACACTTCGCCGAGTGCGCGATAACGGCTGCGGTCTCAGGGGGTCATTGCAACGCTTCGGCGAGTTTCTCTGAGGGTGACATCCAGTCGAGGGTTTGTCGAGGCCTGTTGTTCAGTGAGTAGGCAGCGTCGTCGAGATCGCCTTGGGTGAGTAGAGACATGTCGGTGCCCTTGGGGAAGTACTGACGTAACAGCCCGTTGGTGTTCTCGTTGGAGCCCCGCTGCCAGGGACTGCGAGGGTCACAGAAGTACACCTGGACTCCGGTGTCGACGGTGAACTGGGTGTGTTGGGCCATCTCTTTGCCCTGATCCCACGTCAACGACTGCCACAGATGCTCTGGAAGCTGCTGCACGGTGTCGGCGAGGGCGACCCGGACGGCTTCAGCGGAGTGGCCGTCGGGGAGGGGAAACAGCATGACGTAGCGGGACCAGCGTTCCACCAGGGTGGTGATAGCGGTCTGGCGCTTCCCCATCAACAGGTCGCCTTCCCAATGCCCGGGCACGGCCCGGTCCTCCACCTCGGCGGGTTCGTTGGTGGCGAGTTTGCACACCTGGGGACGGCGAGCTCGCTGCCAAGCTGCCTGGTCCGCCCGACGGGCCCGATACCGATGCCGGCCACCGTTGCGCGCCACCTCCCGTGACACCGACGACCCGTTCCTCCCCAGCCGACGAGCGATCGACCGGGTCGGTTCACCCGCCTTCCGTCGCTCCCACACCTCGGCGATCTCCGCCTCCGTGAACCTTCTCGACACCGCACACCTCCCTGCGAGATACCACAGCTCTCGCCGACGGTGTTGCGTTCACGACTTGAGGCGGCAGGCAATATGCGCTAACTGCAGTCCTTCAATAGGCACGCCATTGGCGCTTCTCTGGTCGGGTGATTAGGTGGTTGGCGGCTAGGGCGAGGGCGATGGCTTGGTCGTCGTGTTTGTCGGGGTCGTGGTCCATCCGGTAGACGCCGGGGCTGGTTTCTCGTAGCCGCACGTTGGCGAGCTCGTCGAGGAGTTGCGCGTCTTGGGGGAGTGCGAGTCGGTGTTCGCGGAGGAGTAGGTGGACGGTCGTGGCGAGTCGTCCCACTGAGGGTGCGCTGAAGGTGTATTCCTCGACGCGGATTCGCCTTCGTTTGAGTCGTTGGGCGAGGCCGATGGCTTGCCACGGGTCGAGGATGACGGTGACAGAGTGATAGGTGGCGGATGCTTGGGTGAGCCAGGTTTCGACGTCGCTGATCTGGACGGGATGTTCTGATGTCCCGGTCCAGGTGTTGATCCGGTCGAGGACGACGGTGTCGTCGTCGAGGTGGCAAGAGCCGCTGCAGTCGCGGGTCGTCGTCGGGGAGACCTTCGAGGTAGCGGATAATCTCATGACAGGCGGTGGGCTGGCTTACGAAGCCCGGTTCCCGCCATTCCCCGAAGGAGTTGTGCGTGGCCGATGCGGTCACTAGGG
>JADFIY010000164.1 GCA_022566415.1 Acidobacteriota bacterium | reverse complement strand
GCGGCGAATCACGTTTGAGACTATAAAAACAGGTGTTTGCTGAAATTCGCGGAACTGAAAGCGGAAGTCAAAATTGAGTATTCTGCGCGCCGATTTGCGTTTGAGACTATAAAAATAGAGGTTTGCGAAAAAGAGGAAGGAAGGAAGGAAGTCGTTTCAAATGGCTCAAAAGCGCCCAAAAAACGCATTGAAGAGACCGCGCGCCGCCCGCCGCCCGTCAGGAGGACCCAAAAGCTCCCGGCAGTACGAAAGCAGCCAGCCCGCTCCCGACCAGCGCTCCGGCGGCGGTCGCAGCCAGCCGGTTACTCATCTGTTCACCTTGCACCCAGCCGATGATCCGGGACGGCGATTTCCCGGAAGCCGGGTCCCGGTCCGGACTCAGATAGTCGCCGACCCGAGACGTCACGCGCCGCGGGCGCGCCAAGGTCACTGCAAGAAAAATGCCGATCCCGAACACCAAGGCGATCGCGTACCTCACTCGAACACCCGCGGGGGCTTGGACAGGGCGGCGGCGTGCCGTGCTGCCAGGTAGCCGACGCTTGTGGAGACGAGACCGATGGTCACGATCACCGTGCCCGTGTTGGTTCGGTAGAACCCCGCTGCTTGCGGGTTGGTTGCGATGGTGAGGCCCAGCAATCCCCACGGTGCGACCAACGCCACCAGAGCCGTCATCCGCTGCTCGGTAAGTGCGGCGATATGAGCTCTGCGCAGCCTCAGCTCGTCGGCGACGGATGCTCCCAACGATGACAGCACAAGGCCTACGCGACGGCCACCCGATCGATGTGCGGCGGCGATCGTGGATAGGATCCGGTCGGCAGTCGCATCATCGAGATGCGCGCGGAGCCGATCGAGTGCAGGGACGAATCCGTCACCGAAGGTGGTCGATTCGGCAACGGCGCTGGCAGTCGATTGCAGTGGCTGGCGTGATCGCTCTGCGGCGGCGACGAACGCGTCCGGCAGCGTTTCTCCGGCGACGACCCTGCTTTGCATCAAGGCTAAGAAGTCGGGCCATGCGGAGGCCAGGGCCTCGTTCTGGTGCTCCCGTCGCGTGAAGTCGAACGCCACGGGTACGGCGGCGGCGAGCCCTCCAATGGCGATCGCAACCGACGGTACGCCAAGAAATCCGAGTGTAAGGAAGGCGACGCTTGCACCGGTTGCCAGGGCGGCTGGAAGCACCCACGGCGAGGGGAGCCGGATTCTCGGAGCGCGCATGGACGGAAAGCGGCCGGTCACGAGGACCCATACCGCGCCGGCGGCCAGCAGGGCGGCGACGCCTCTCACGACCACCACCGCGTCTGATCGAGTTGGCCGTCGCTGTGTTTGAATCGTGTGTCCAGTGTGAACAGGTCGTCGGTGAGCTGGGCCGGAACGGCCGCGATCTCGTCGACGACCCGCTGCCGTCCGTTGCGCTTCAGAAACACGACCAGGTCGATTACCGACGCAACCGTTCTCCTGACGAAGGGGATTGAGACGTTCTGGCCAGCGAGCACGCTGTATGAGACGAGTTTCTCGAGGGAATCGATCGCCGAATTGGCGTGCAGGGTGGCGATCCCTGAGCAGCCTGCGTTGAGCGCCATCAACATGTCGAAGGCCTCCGGTCCACGCACCTCGCCCACGACGATCCGGTCCGGTCGTTGACGCAGCGCTTCCCTGACGAGGTCCCTGAGTGTGATCGCGGCGCCACCGTCCATTCCCTCGTCGCGCGTCTGCATCTGGGTCATGTCCGGGAGGTCAGCGTCGATTTCGAAGACTTCTTCACAGGTCACCACCCTGCAGTCTGGCGAAACTTCACGGAGAAGACAGTTGACGAGTGTGGTTTTACCCGCACCGGGGGCTCCAGCCACAAGAATTGACCTGTCGGCTCGGATCGCTTCGCGGAGAAGGGTTGCGCCTTCGGGCGTCAACGTCTCTCGTGCCACGAGCTCGTCCAGTCCGGTCGCGGTGACGACGAACTTGCGGATCTGAATGTTGAGACGGTCTGGGTGCGTGACCGGCGGGCCGGTGATGTGCACCCTGCTCCCGTCGGCGAGTTGGGCAGAGACGATCGGGGACGAGAGGTCGAGACGCCTGCCGGTGCCGGCGAGGAGCTGGTCGGCGATTCGTCGCACCGTCGCGGCGTCGGCCACCGCCGGAATGAGTTCTTTGACGCCGTCTCGTACCACGAACGTGCGGTGTCCACCGATCACGATGATCTCCTCGACGGTTGGGTCGTCGAGGAGATCGCCCAGGAACCCGAACCGAGCGGTCGTCGCCGCTGTCATACGACCGCGACCCGATCAAGTGCCCGTCTGAATTGTCGGTCAGGGTGACGTGCCCTGAGCGCTGCGGTGCGAACCGAACGGCGATCGTCGATAACGGCCACTGGCTCGATCCCGGTCCAACGCAGCACCGCCTCCATGAGCTGGTCGTGTTCGTGACGGGCGGCGCGGTTGACGACGATTTGTGGAGGAGGGCCTGACCACTCGGCGACAAGTCGAGCGGCGCGCACCACACCCACGGCGCTGCCGTCGACGACGAGGACTGCCTGATCGGCGCGCTTCAGAATCCGATCGTCGGGCAGCGCTGCACCGAGATCGAGCACGGCCGTGTCGTATTGGGAAGTTGCCACCTCGATGACGTCCTCGACCATCGTGGAACGGATGGCTCCCTCGCCCGGTCGGTCAGAGCCGGTCACTACCCTGAGGGAGCCAAGCGAATGCAAAGATGCCGGATCGATGCGACCGGTTGCCCTCACCTGATCTGCAACGTCGGTGATATCGGGCCGTGGAGCCAGCCCGAGTCGGATTGCGATTGATGGGGCGTCGAGGTCGAGGTCGATCAGCACGGTTGGACCGCGTTCCGCGGCATTGAGGGCAAGGCCGAGGGCGACCTCGGTCGATCCGGGAGCACCTCTTGCCCCGATCACGGCTATGGCTGATCCGGTGTCGACGGTGGCGTCGCGATCGGCTGGTGGCGCAAGGAATCGAATCGTGGTGATCAGGCTCTCCGCGTCTGTGTCGTCGGACACAAGCTCGTCGACACCGGCAGCCTTGAGCATGGCCGCAGCCGGGGTGTCACCGTGGGGATACACGCCGAGCACGCTCAGCCCCTTCCGCCGCCATGCGGTGATCTGCGCCGGCGTCACCCAAGCCACTTCGGCGCCGGCGACGACGACGTCGATCTCGTCAGCCCGCTCCCCGATCTCGTCCGGCTGGAAGGCCCTGAGCACGATGCGGAGTTCCGCAGTCTCCCGTGCATACGCCACCAGCCGAGGCTCCCACTCCTGGGCCGACAGAACGGTCGCCACGCGGACGGTCATCGGCCGACCTTGACGAGATCGATCTCGCCGGCGTGCATCGCGGTGGTCAGCGCTCGCGCGGTTGCCCGGTCGACGGCCAGCAGCAGCGTCACACGATCCTTGTTCGTCGATGACTCCGCGATGTGCGCTTCCAGGATGTACATCGAGGTCGCGATCAGCTTGGTCTCTGTAGGTTCGCCTGGCCTTGTGCTTGTCGCATACACGTCCACCCGATCGCCGGGGTTCAACTGTCCGAGGACGGCGTGAGCGGCATCGAGTTCGATGGCGATTGAGTCGGGGGCAGCGACGGCCTCTCCCGGTCGCAGCAAGCTGGGAAGAATCGGCTCGCCGGCGGTGATCGGGGCGGCCAGTACCCAGTCGCCGAGCTCGCCCAGCTGGTCTCCTTCCACAAGGCCAAAGGAGTTGACGACCTGCCTGACGTCGATTGCGAGCTCGGCCAACGGGGTGCCGGCGGGAAGATCGGCACCGGCGACCAGGACCGGTGCCGTGGCAGGCGGCCGGGTGACGACGAGCACAAGAAGGGCGGCGACGGCGGCCAGGCCGATGCCGAGCATGGTTCGCGGGGCGATGGAGGGCAGGGGTATTTGGCGGAGGTCGTCGACGCTGATGGCCATCAGCGCGCCTCCATCGTCACGATGTGGGAGATGGCGAGGTAGCGGTCGATGTCTCCGTCGAGGAGGACTACGTGATCGATCCCGACCGCGTCGACCACCCCCTGGTAGACGTGCCCGTCGCTCGTCGACAGCACGACACGCTCGTTGCGGTCCTCGGATTCGAGAAGCCGGTCGCGAAGCGTCATCCGGCGTCTCGCTGCCGAGCGGGCGGCGTGCTGTTCGGCGTCGAGTGTCTCTTCGAGTCGGATTCGCATCGATCGGCCGATGCGTTGCAGGTCGGGGTGCGCGAACGGATCCACCGATGCCTTCCCTTCCCCCCAATGTCGGGGTGACTGCCGAGCCCTCGGCCGCCCGATACACACTCAACTCTCGGGGCACCGACGCTACAAGGGTGGTTTTTCCGTTTGTTTCGCGCCTCACGGACGGAAGTCGCGCTTTAACCGGTAAGGAACGCGGCGCGTGTGCTTTGGGACACGCTGGGTGTGTTCTCGCCGGCAAAAACCAGCATCGACCTACCAGTCGAACCCCGGTTCCTCGGGTTCGTCGACGTCGTCGAGCACGATGTCGAACCGGTGCCCACACTCTTCGCACACGTAGGCAACCACATCACCCGGCTCTGGCGGATCGTCGGGTCGGAATTGAGTGAGCAGGTGGGCCTTGCCTCCACACTCCACACAAACGATGGTGTCGGCGACCGGTTGTTGCTGCATGCGACCCTCCTTGCGCCGCCCGATGATCGCGCCAAGTGACGGTGCCGCCCAATGCTCTTCGGCCCACTGGTACCCTTGTGTCGCCGTTGACGCCCCGCGGGAGAGCGGTTCGGTCCGCGCCGAAGGAGCAACCACCCGGGAATCTCGCAGGCACCAGGACCGCGGGGACGAGGCAATTCTGGAGAGCAGGGCTCGCACCCTCACCGAAGGGGAAAGCCGCTACGGCGGTGAATCTCTCAGGTCATCGCGACAGACGGGTTGAAGGACCGTTACGCGATCCGGGAGTCACAGCCATGACCGAGCCCACCACCGAGGACCCTTGGCAAAAGCTGACCCAGACCGGCTGGCTGGGAATCTTGATACCCACCGAATACGGCGGCGAGGGCGGTTCGTTCACCGACGCCGGCGTGCTCTTTGAGGAACTTGGCCGCGGCCCGGTCCCGGGCCCGCACATCAGTTCCGGCGTCCTGGCGGCGCTGACGATCCTGGAAGGCGGCACCGAAGACCAGAAGAAGGAATGGCTGCCCCGCATGGCCACCGGCGAAGTCCGGATGGTGGCCGCCATCACCGAGGCCGACTACGGCTGGCTGGAAGGCGACGTCCGTCTAACGGCCAAGGCCGACGGCGATGGATACAGCCTGAACGGCAAGAAAGCCTACGTCTTTGACGGCGAATCAGCCACCCACCTGCTCTGCGCCGCCCGGTCCGAAGAGAGCAACGACGTCGGGCTGGTGATCATCCCCGCCGACAGCCCTGGCATCAGCACCCGGTCCCTTCCCGGCTTCGCTTGGAACCTGTCTGAGATCGCCATCGAGAACGTATCCGCGGACTCGACCCAGGTACTGGGCGGTAGATTCGCTGGCGGCTGGGATGCTCTGGAACGGGCCGAGGCGAAGACGATTCCCGTGCTCTGCGCGTACCAGGTTGGCGGAAGCCAAGCCATCTACGAGCTATCGGTGGACTACAGCCGCACCCGGCACCAGTTCGGCACTCCCATCGGCCGGTTCCAGCGGGTGCAGGACCAGGTCATCAACCTGCTGAACGCCCTGGACGCCGCCCGGTGGACCGCCTACGAGGCCCTTTGGAAGTTGGACATCGGCCGGGACGCGGCCAGCAGCGTCCATCTGGCCAAGGCGGTGGGCAGCGAGGGCTACTACGAAGCCTGCAACTACGCCC
>JADFIY010000163.1 GCA_022566415.1 Acidobacteriota bacterium | reverse complement strand
GGTGATGACCACAGAAGTGCTTCGCAATATGATCTACGCCGGCTCGGCTGCGCTCGACGATCTCGGTGTCGCCATTCTCGACGAGGTGCATTATCTCCAGGACCCGGACCGTGGCTCGGTGTGGGAGGAAGTCATCATCCACCTGCCTCAGACCGTTCAGCTGATCAGCCTCTCCGCCACAATCGCCAACCCAACCGAATTCACCGGCTGGGTGGAGAGCCGGCGTGGGCCGACCAGCCTGATCGTCGAGGATCACCGCCCGGTACCGCTCGAATCGACCTACCTGCTCAGCGACCGGTTCCACAACCATGCCCTGGAACGGTTCCCCGTATTCGAGCCTGATGGGCTGCGGGGCAACAAGCGCGTGGTCAACATGCTCAGGAAGGGGAGAGGAAAACGCCCCCGGTTCTCGACGCCACGCCGGCTCGAGGTAGCCGAGCATCTCCTCCGTGGCGGCCTCCTCCCTGCTATCTATTTCATCTTCTCCAGGGCGGGTTGTGACGCCGCCTCCAAAATGCTGGCAGGGGCCGGACTTGGCCTTGCAAACCCGGCCGATCGTGTGCAGATCCGGGCTGCGGCCATCGAGCACACCGCCCACCTTGCAGAGGAGGATCTCGCTGTGCTCGGATTTTCCGGCTGGCTCGAAACGCTGCAGGCAGGCGTCGCCGCTCACCACGCCGGCATGATCCCGGCATTCAAAGAGACCGTGGAGGAGCTGTTTGCCGCCGGCCTGATAAAGCTGGTGTTCGCCACAGAGACGCTGGCACTTGGAATCAACATGCCGGCGAAGGCAGTCGTGCTCGAGGAGTTCAGCAAGTTCACCGGCGAGGGCCACGAAACGCTGCGCGCCGGTGACTACACGCAGCTCACCGGGCGAGCCGGCCGGCGCGGAATCGACGAGCGCGGAACCGCGGTCGTCCTGTACAGCCGGTACGTCCCATTTTCCACCGTGGTCGACGTGGCGGGCGCAGGCAGTCATCCCCTCGTGTCGTCCTTCGACCCGTCATACAACATGGCGGTGAACCTGGTCGCCAATTACGAACGCAATCAGGCCGAGGAAATGCTCAAGGCGTCTTTCGCTCAATATCGCTCGGAGGAGGGCCGACGGGCGCTGGAGCGCCGCATCGAGAAGCGAACCACCGAGATCGTGGAGCTCAGGGCAGCTGCCGCGTGCGAACGCGGAGATATCGCATCGTACCTGGCTGAAGGAGGGGGCGAGGAGCGCGCGGAGTCGATGCGGATCTTTGCCAGGTCACTCCACGAAGGCGACGTGCTGACGATCGCCGGCGGGGATAGGTGGGTACTGCTCGCCCGCGGCTGGGGCCGCGCCCCACGTGTGTTGGTTCTCTCCGAGGCCGGACGGACACGACGGCTGCGGCCCACCGACTTCACCGACGCAACCGCACACTTGGGGACGATGACGCTCGCCGAACCGGTGACGACCAGAGAGCCCGCTTACCTGAGAGCAGTTGCCGATTCGTTACGCTCGTGGCAGCCCTCGAATGCGGCCCGTCCGGCTCTCGTCGGCGCTACAGGCGAGCACGCGGTGGCGACGTGCCCGGATGTGGAGACCCACCGTTCTTTCTTTCTCAGGGCGGAGAAGGCGGAGAAGGACCTCCGGCGGCTGAAACGTCGTCTCTCGCGGCGGGAGAATGGCCTTCTCGATCGGTTCTCCCGTCGCATCGCCGCCCTGGAAGCACTGGGCTACGTCGAGCGGTGGTCCCTCACCCAGCGAGGAGAGCGGCTGCGCCGCGTGTACAACGAGCTTGACCTGCTCATCGTCGAAGCGGTCGAACGGGGCCTGCTCAATGATCTTTCCGCAGCGGAGCTCGCCGGCATCGTGTCCGCATTCACCTTCCAGCCTCGCAAGGACGATCGCCGTGAGGTGCAAATGGTGGGGCGGGTCTCCGATCAACTCCATGCCATTGACGAGCTGTGGAGGGAGCTCGCAGTCGAGGAGAAAAGAGCCGGTCTCGATCCCATTCGACAACCCGAGCCTGGGTTCGCAGGGATTGCTCACGCCTGGACCCTTGGCGCTTCGCTCAAGGAGCTGTTCGGAGAAGACGACTTCGGAGCAGGGGACTTCGTACGAAACGGGCGGCAGTTGCTGGACCTGCTGCGCCAACTACGTGATGGGTTCCCTGCGATCGCTGTGGTGGCCGCCGATGCGGTTCGAGCGATCGATAGGGGAGTGGTGGCTTCGGGGGGACGGCTGTGAGCTGGTGGGTGGTGGTGAATCCAGCCGGGGAAAGGATCTCGGGGAGAGAGTTGCGGCCGCGCTGACCGTTCACGGCATCGCCCACGAACTCCGGGTCTCGCAACCAGCGGATTCTGTTGCCGACGTTGTGGCGGAAGGAGCGGCCAACGGGTTCACCCTTCGCTTCGGTCGGTGGGGACGGGCGAGAGCATGGGAGGTGATCTGATGAATGTCGTTATTGCAAACGGACAGTTCTTCGGGGGTGGGCTGAACGTCGCCCCCCGCGCCACCGTTATGGACGGCCTTCTCGATGGGCAGATGTTCGCCGGTCCCCGCCGCAACGCGCCCGCCATCATGACGAGGAGGCTGCGTGGCACGCACCTCACCCACCGGGCGGTGCGTCGCAGGAAAGGGGTAAACATACGGGTGGAATGCCCAGAGTCGTGGCCGGTTAAAGCCGATGGTGAGGTTCTCGGAACCGGCCCAGTCACCGTTCGGACCCTGCATCGGGCGATGCTATTCAAGATATGAAACAGCGTCGCCGAATACAGAGTCCGTGTGTATGCTCCCGCCGCGCGGAGGTCAGATGCCCACCGAAGAGATGACAGAGGAAAAGATCGCAGACGATCTCGACGAAGAGATCGACCCCGATGAGGATGCCCAGGAGTCAGACATTGTGGATGGGGATGGGGCAAAAGACGCAGCCGACGCTGCTGCGGCCGACTCCGATGCTGATCCCGAGGTCGACACCGAGGCGCTCGACGAGCTCGAGGCTGAGGAGCTCGAGATGCTCACCGACGACGAGTCTTCCGAGACCCTGGTCGTCGACGAGGCCGCCGAGATGCGGGCAATACGTCGCGAAGAACTCGCAATGGATCGCAGCGCGGCGGATGAGGCCACCGAGGGCGAGTTCGTCTGCTCCCAGTGCTTCCTCGTGCTGAAGACGAGCCAGCTTGCCGACGCACGCCGAAATGTCTGCAACGACTGCGCCGCCTGAGCCTCGACATAAAGGCATTTCGCTCGGACGCCGATAGCATTGGAATGGAATCCGTTGCCCATCCTGTGGACTCGCCCCCAGACCGCCCGATGATCCGTCCGGAGGACGTGACGGTCATCATTCCTACCTACAACGAGGTCGACAACCTCGAAGCGATCAGCTCCGCGGCGCGCCGTCACGGGTACCGCGTGCTGATCGTCGACGACGGATCCCCCGACGGCACGGGCGACCTCGCCAACGCACTCGCCAGCGCAGACGACGGTTTCGATGTCCTGCACCGTCCGGAGAAAGCGGGCCTGGGGACGGCATATGCCGCAGGGTTCGCCGTGGCGATCGACCTCGGTGCACGCGTGTTGTGCGAGATGGACGCCGACTTTTCCCATGACCCATCCGATCTCCCCAGCCTGGTTGCAGCCATCGAATCGGGAGCCGACGTGGTCATCGGTAGCCGCTATGTCCGCGGCGGCGGGACCGAGGGCTGGCCCTGGTACCGCCAGGCGATTTCGCGGGCCGGCAACGAGTACGCGGCCATCCTGCTCGACCTCGACGTCCGAGACACAACGGCCGGCTTCCGTGCGTACACGGCAGAGGCGATCAAGGAGCTCGACCCTGCCTCGTGCGATGCCTCCGGGTACGCGTTCCAGGTGGAGATGACGTGGCGGGCAAAGGAAGCCGGGCTGACCATCGCCGAAGTGCCGATCCGTTTCCGGGACCGCGAGCTTGGTGAATCCAAGATGTCGGCCGCGATCGCGATCGAGGCGGTCGCTCTCATCACGAGATGGGGTTGGCGCCGGCGCTTCGGTGGCTGAGCACCGATCGACGGTACGCTCCCGCCGATGCAGATCACTGCTCGGGATGCCACCGAAGCCGACCTAGCCGACATCGAGCGCCTGTATACACGGTTCGCCGCCGAACAGGCAGCATTGCGCCCGCTGTGGCACGAGTCGGAGGGTTTGCCGAGCCCGGTCGCCGGTGGCATCGCCGCTCTTGTCGCTTCCAACTCCATGACGGTTGGCGCCCTCGACGGTCTGCTGGTCGGGTTCTTCGTTGGCGAAGAACGCACCCTGGTAGACGGGGAACAACGAGTGGGGGTCATCCGCTACATCTTCACCGAGCCCGAGGCGCGGGGTGTCGGCCTGGCGGATGAGATGTTCAAACACGGTATCGGCAAACTGACGGAGCGTGGCATCGAGGCATTCGACGCCACGGTCAGCCCGGGGCACAGGGAAGCGAAGAACTTCTACGAGGCCCACGGCTTCTCGGCGCGAAGCATCACGATGCACTCCGACGAACCGGTTGCCGACTAGCCCGCCCCCGTAGCGGCGGTTGCATCGGCAGTAGGCTCGCCTGGTCCGGCATCAAGATGCAGCGAGGTTGCCATGGCGAGCGAAATCGAAGTGGGGCCGGCGTCAGAGCTGACTCCCGGAACCGTGATGGGAGCCGGGCGGTACGCCGTCGGCAACGCCGACGGCGAGTTGTTCGCAGTCACCCGGCGCTGCCGACACCTATACGCCGACCTAGCCAACGGCAGCATCGACGAGGCCGGGTGCCTGGTGTGCCCGTGGCACGGCTCGAGGTACGACGTGCAAACGGGCAGGATGGTGCTCGGACCCCAGCGTGGCTTTGAGAAGATCCCGGGTCTCGACGCCTTCTACAAAGCCCTGACCGTGGTGCTGCCGCTTGGCCGAGGCCGGGTCGTCCAACGCGACGACACCCTCTACGTCGAGTAGACCGACCTCTGCACCGTCCCTTGCGGGTCACCGGGTCGAGCCGTTCCGCCTTGGCGGACAAACCAGCCGGTACCGACGCGGCGGCTGATTACTTGCTACTTGGTACTCGTCACCCGCCATTCGGTCGGCAATAATGACCCCATGACCAACGAGCGCTTTCCGCGTGCACACGTTGAGGATTCTTCTCTCACCGAAGCCGACCTCGAGACGGCCGACGCCGCAAATGCCCCCGATATCGCAGAGGCCCTCGCCGATCGGTTAGAGGCGGACCTCGACGACATCGGGCGTACGACCGGTGGTGAGGGCTGACCAATCGACGGCGCCTCGACGTCGAGCTGGTGCGCCGCAAGCTCGTCGCGAGCCGGTCTGCAGCGCGGCAAGCGATCGAGGAGGGACGAGTACGTGTAGGCAGGGTCGCAGATCCGAAGGCGAGCACGCTAGTCGCCCCCGGGGATCCGCTAGATCTGGCCGGGGAGCCCGACCGGTTCGTCGGAAGGGGTGGGTACAAGCTCGATCACGCCATCGAGGAGTTCGCCATCACGGTAGGCGGACGGCGCGCCATCGATGTAGGTGCTTCGACCGGAGGGTTCACCGACTGTCTCCTGCAACGGGGAGCGAACAGCGTCGTTGCGCTCGACGTCGGCTACGGCCAGCTCCACCATCGCCTGCGGAGCGACGACCGGGTCGAGGTCGTCGAGCGCACCAACATCCGCCATGCCGATGCCGAGCTGCTCGGTGCGCCTTTTGATCTCGTCCTCGCCGACCTGTCGTTCATCTCGATCCGGATCGTCGCCGAACCGCTGAGCGCCCTCGGCGCGGACGGCACCGACTGGGTTCTGCTGGTGAAACCGCAGTTCGAGGTTGGCAAGGGTCTTGTCGG
>JADFIY010000019.1 GCA_022566415.1 Acidobacteriota bacterium | reverse complement strand
CAGGTACTGCCCGATGAACACCAGGCCCAGGGTGACGAATGCCAGGTAGAGGCCGCGGACGCGCACCGCGGTGGGGGCCACCAGGATCCCGATCAGCGCCGCCACCAGACCCGCAGCCGGCAGCCATACCCACATCGGCATTTCGAGGCCCCATAGCGTGCTCCCCGGCTCGCCGCCGACAACCGCCGCGGTGTAAGCCCCGACCGCCATGAAGAAGGCGTGCCCGAGAGATACCTGCCCGGCGACGCCGGTGAGAAGGTTGAGTCCGAGAGCCGCGATGGCGAAGATCAGCGCCCGGTCGATGAGGATCAGCCAGTCCGAGTCGCCGAGAAACCCAACCAACGGGAGCAGCTTGAGCGGCAGCAGGAAGAGGATAATGAGAAGTAGCACCAGCGCTACCCGTTTGGTGGTGGTGGGGAACAGCCGCATCTCGTTGGGATACGACGTGTACAGCAGAGGGCGGCCTCTCATACCCGCCGCACCTCCTCGGTGCCGAAAATGCCGTACGGCTTCACCAGCAACACCGCCATCATGAGCAGCCAGGGCACGACGCCGGCAAAGCCGGTGCCGAGCCAGGACACGCCTCCCGCATAGCTGGCGACGAACACCTCAACAAGCCCGACGAGCAGCCCGCCGACGATCGCCCCCACGATCGAGTCGAGACCGCCGATCACCACCGCGGGGAAGGCGCGAAAGGCGATGAACGCGGTGAACGGAGTGACGCCGGCGGCTCCTCGCGGAAAAACCGAGGAGAAAATCCCACCGACGGCCGCCAGTGCTGCCCCGATCGCCCAGGCGAGGGCGAAGATCGTCCCCACGTTGATGCCCTGGGCCATGGCCGCTTCCTGATCGAAGGCGGTGGCGCGCATCGCGGTCCCGGTCTTGGTGCGGAAGAACCAGGCAAGCAGCACAACGAGCACCACGGTCACGGCCAGGGTGACGATCTGGGTGTCGGCGACGCGGATCTCGCCGAAAGGATTACGGACCTGAGCTCCCCACGGATCAGCGAGGCCACGCGATTGGTTGCCCAAGAGGTCGTTGGTGATGGTGCGAATGATCAGATCGAGGCCGAGGGTGATGATGGCCACGGCAAAGAGCGCCTTGCCGATCATCGGTCTGATCGCCAACCGTTCGATGACGATGCCGAGCAACGCGGTCACCGCAACCGCCAGGAGCGCCGACAGGATCCATTGGGCCGTGTAGGGGAGAAATTCGAGAAAGCGACCGGGGAAGTTCAACACCGTGGCGAAATACACGACCATGTAGGCGCCGAAGGCGGCGATGGCGCCGTGGGCGAAGTTGACCACCTGGGTGGCTTTGAAGATGAGGACGAACCCAAGGGCGAGGATGGCGTAGATCGCACCGAGAGAGACCCCTGAGATCAGCGTGTTGACCAGTTTGTCGGAGCCCTGTGCCGCTTGGGCGATGATGAAGCTGTCGATCATCTACTGGGTACCGAGTACGGAGTGACACGTACCAAGTACGTCACCGGTACATGTCGGCAATGAGGTCGCCGAACAGGTCTTCCACGGCGTTGCGTTTGAGCTTCTGGGTGGCGGTCAGCTCGCCGTCCTCGTGGTCGAGCTCCTTGGGCATCATCCGGAACTTCTTGATCTGCTCGACCCTCGAGAACTTCTCGTTGGTGTCGTTGACCACCTTCTGGATCAGGTCGATGACCTCCGGCTTTTCGGAAAGGTCCCGGTAGGTCGTGTAGGGGATCGACTTGGCCAGCGCCCAGTTCCCGACAACGTCATACTCGATGGCAATCAACGCAGTGACGTACTTGCGCCGGTCCCCGATCACCATCGCCTCCTTGACGTACGGGGAGGTCTTGAGCCTGTTCTCGATCTCGGACGGTGAAATGTTCTTGCCACCCGAAGTGATGATGATGTGGCTGATCCGATCGATGATCTTCAGGTGGGTGCCGTCGACCCATTCACCGACGTCGCCTGTCTTCAGCCAACCATCTTCGGTGAAGGCAGCCGCCGTTGCCTCCGGCTTGTTCCAGTACCCGACGAAGTTGGCAGGGTGCAGAGTCTGAACCTCGCCGGTCTCCTCGTCGAGACGGAGACCGATGCCTTCGTACGGCTCGCCCACCGTCCCTACATTGACCCTGCCCGCGAAGTTGCACGTGGCCACCGCTGCGTTCTCGGTCATCCCATACAGCTCGTAGACCGGGATGCCAAGCCCCATGAAGAACTCGAGGACTTCGGGTGCGATCGGCGCCGCACCGGAGGCGGCCCACCGGGACCGGCGCAGGCCGGCGTGCTCCTTGAGAGCGCGGAACGTGAGCGGGTTTCCGATCCAGTATGCGAGCCGGCTGAGGAAGGTGAAGTCGCCGCCGTTGGCGACTCTGGTTCGGCCGATATAGGCGGCCAGCCGCATGGTGAAGCTGTTGACCATCCGCTTGAAGGAGGAGGCGTCGCTGAGCCTGATGATGATCCCGGCGTGGATCCGCTCCCAGATCCGGGGCACGGCGAAGAACAGCGTCGGCTGGATCTCGGCCAGATTGACCTGGACGGTCTCGATCGATTCGGCAAAGTTCAACGTCACCCCGTTCGAGCACATCGTCCACGTGGAGAAGATGCGCTCGGCGACGTGGCCGAGTGGCAGGTAGGTAAGGACCATGTCGCCCGGGCCCGGCGGCTTGCCATCAGCGGTTCGCCCCGGAGCATTGATGATCTTCTCCATACAGAACGAGGCGTTGGAGTTGGCAAGGATCGCCCCCTTTGGTGGCCCGGTAGTACCCGACGTGTACACGATGGTCATGATGTCGTCGGGTTCGGCATCGGCCATGATCCGCTCCACGTTGCCCGGGTTCTCCTCGCGGTGACGACGGCCGAGCTCGAAGAAATCGTCCCAGAACATCAGGCGCTCGTCCTCGTAGGTGCGCAGACCCCTTGGTTCGACGTAGATGATGGTGCGGATGGCCGGCAAGGCATCACGGCCGGCCTCGATCACCTTGTCCACCTGCTCCTGGTCCTCGGCGAAGTGGACGGAAGCTCCGGAGTCGTTGAGCAAGTAGGTGACCTCAGCGGTGGGGTTTGTTGGGTATAGGCCGGTCGAGATGCCCCTGATGGCCACGGTCGCCAGGTCGAGAATGACCCACTCCGGCCGATCCTCCGAGTGGATAGACACGATGTCACCCTTACGAACGCCAAGGGCGAGTAGCCCGTGGGCGGCGGTCAGGACCTGCTCCCACAGCTGGGCCCAGGTGCGTTCCTGCCAGATGCCGAAGTCTTTGTCCCGCATCACGACCTGGTCCGGGTTTGTCTGTGCCCACCGGCGCACCCGCATGGCAATTGTGGGATAGGCGTCAGAGAGATCCGGCGAATCGACCCGTTCCATCGTCCACGAAGTCATGGTGCCTCCGTACTGCGCCGCAGATCATTGAGGATAGGGAATTGCCGCTGGCCTTGCAGGCCAAGGCCGAGTCGTCAGTCTTCAGTCATCAGCCATCAGTCATCAGCAAACGGAAGCGACCGCTCATCGCTGAAGGCTGAGGACTGAGGACTCATTGCTTCCTCACCCCGATCACCTTGAATCGGCCGGCGACGAACGCCGGATCGGTCAGCGAGGCATTGCCAGCCGGGTTGTGACCGGTGACGTGGAAGTCGGAGAACGCGGCCGACTGGTTGACATACAACCCGCCGGTGAGGTTGAAGGCGACCGAGACGCCGCCCTCTACCGCGGCATCGATCGCCGAATCGGTCACCGCATCGTCGGTCGTGTAGACGAGCCAGGTGATTGCACCCTTTTCCCTTGCCGACTGGGCGGCGAGCTGGAGAGACTCGTCTGTCGACTCGGTGGCAACGACGTAGATGATGGGCCCGAACATTTCCCGCATATAGGTGTCGCGATCTGCAGCATCCACCTTGACCACCACCGGGGTACGAACCGTGGCCTTTGGAAACGCGGGATGATCGATCTGACGCGACTCGAGCAGCACGTTCGCGGACGTAGCCGCTTCGTCGATTCGGGCTGAGATCTCGTCCGTCTTGATGGCGCCCAGGAGGCCGACCGCTCGTTCGTCGTCGCCGAGCAGACCGTCGATCGCCGCGGCAAACCCGACAGCGACATCGTCGAATGGCACGACCTCGCCTCCGACCTGCACCCCACCGCGGGGGATGTACAGGTTCTGCGGCGTGGTGCACATTTGACCCGAGTACATCGTCATCGACACCGAGAGGTTCCGAAACACGTCCGCCAGGTCGTCGGCAGAGTCGAGGATCACCGAGTTGACGCCGGCTTTCTCGGTGTACACCGCGGCGTGGTGCACGTTCTCCTCGAGCCACGTCCCGAATGATGGGCCCCCCGTGTAGTCGACGATCGCAACCGCTGGGTGCATCACCAGATCCTTGGCTACCGGGGCACCCGGCGTGTCGGTGAGCAGCGTCACCAGGTTCGGGTCGAAGCCGGCATCCTGGAACACGGCGCGGGCGGTCTCGACCATGATTGCAAAGGGGAGGATGGTCGCAGGATGCGGCTTGACGATGACCGGATTTCCCGCGGCCAACGAGGCAAAGATCCCTGGATAGCCGTTCCAGGTGGGGAAGGTCGAGACCCCGATCGTCACGGCAACACCTCGCGGCCGGATGACCCACTCCTTGTCGATGACCAGCGGCTCACGTTTGCCCTGCGGCTTCTCCCAGGTCATCGGAGCCGGAAGGCGGTGCTGCTCGGCGTAGGTGTAGGCGATCGCTTCCAGAGCGCGGTCGAGGGCATGAGGACCGCCGGCCTGGAACGCCATCAGAAACGATTGGCCGGTCGTGGCCATGACGGCATGGCCCATCTCGAAACTCTGGGCAGCGAGGCGGTCGAGGACTTCGATGAGGACACCGGCGCGAGCCTCGGGCGATGTCTTCCCCCACTGCACCGAGGCGTCTTGTGCTCCATCGATGAGCTGCTCGATGGAGGATTTGGGGTAGTCGATGTCGAGCTCGATCCCGTATGGCGATGTTTCTTCGACGGCGAGATAGCCGTCGTGGGGTTGATCGAGGGAAAACGGCTTGCCCAGCCTCGCCTCGAAAGCGGCTTCCCCATCGGCAGGTGCATCCTCGCCGTACGCCTTCGGGTGCTCGGGGAAGGCGCTCCAGTAACTACGCTTATTGATCGCCTCCAGCGCCTGCTCCAGGGTGTCGCGATGCTTGTCGTAGAGATCGTTCATGGGCCTCCTTCGAATGCCAAGCGTACAGACCCCTTCTTGCGTCGGTTACCTTGGGGCGACGCGCCATGGAGAACACGGTGAGTGCAGAGGTAATTCGTTACGAAATCGACGGTCGGGTCGGTTTGATAACGCTGAACCGGCCGGAAAAGCACAACGCAGCGACGTCCGAGATGCTGCGATACCTGCTCAATGCCATCACCGAAGCAGCGGCCGACGACGATGTGCGGGCGGTGCTCATCACCGGAGCGGGTCCGGCATTCTGCGTGGGCCAGGACCTGTCCGACCCCGCCGTCTCCGGCGACGACCCCGATCTGGGCGCCCTGCTCGAGGAGCGATGGAACCCGGTGATCCGTGAGCTGCGCACCATCAGGAAACCGGTTGTCGTTGCCGTCAACGGCACGGCTGCCGGCGCAGGGATGAGCCTGGCGCTGGCAGGGGACATCGTGCTCGCCGCTCGGTCCGCCAAGTTCCACCCTGCGTTCTCTGCGGTCGGTCTCATCCCGGACTCCGGGGCCACGTGGGCGCTACCCCGCCTAATCGGTCCGGCTCGCGCACGAGCCCTCAGCATGGTCACCGATTCGCTCACCGCCGAGGAGGCGTTGGAGCTCGGGATGATCTGGCGGGTGATTGCCGACGACGCGCTGCTCGGCGAGGCCGGTGATCTTGCCGTATCGCTGGCCGCCGGCCCGACGCTGGCGTACGCGGCGATCAAACAGGCAATCGAGGCCGCTGAGGCAAACACCCTGTCCGAGCAGCTCGACCTGGAACGCGACCTGCAGCGGGAGCTTGGCCGGAGCCGTGACTACAAGGAGGGTGTCGCCGCCTTCATGGAAAAGCGCGAGCCGCGCTTCGAGGGCCGATGAAGCGCCGTCCGTCCGCCTCGCCGACGGGCGCCGGGACGCGGAGAGCCCTTGGCCCGTCGCAGGCGATCTTGCTTGTGGTCCTGGTCATCGGCCTGGTCGCAGCCGCCTGTTCATCGGACGAACCCGGCCAGACGACGACGCAGACCATCGAACCCGGTGATGTCGCCACATTGGACGATGGCACCGAGGTGCTCACCCAGGGCATCCTGGTCATCTCGGGAGACACACGGCTGTGCGGGGCAATCGCCGATTCGCCCCCTCCCCGGTGTGAGGGACCGTCGGCGATCCTTGGTGACCTCAGCCCCGACGACATTGTCGCCCTGAACTCAGCATCGGACCCCGAAGTCGGCGAGCTGTCGTGGACGTCGTATGAGTTAGCGGTGAGCGGAACGGTCGACAACGGCATCCTGGTCAACGTCGAGATTGCGAACCGCGTCTACCCGGCGGTTGGTGATGGGCTACGCATGCGGCTGGTGTGGTCGCAATCGCCCTTCTTCCCGCGGCAGCTGCGATCTGGTGAAGAGATCCGGTGGGCGGTCGATATCACCAACATCCTCGACGAGCCGATCGAGCTCACCTTCACCAGCGGGCAGGTTGCCGAGGTGACTCTGAGCGACGGCGACACCGAGGTGTACCGCTGGGCCGATGGCAAGGTCTTCACCCAGGAAATCAACGAGGTCGAATTCGAGGCGGGGAGAACCTCCGGGGCGACCCTCGCTGACCTGTTCGTGCTCGATCCGGGCACCTACACGTTGCGGGCATGGGTGGTCGCCACCGGGGCCGAGAACGCCGTCATCGAAGCGCCGGTAGAGGTGATCGAGAACTGAGCCACGAGTTACCAGTTCGCTCGCTGCGCTCGCTTCCAGTTCCCAGTTGCCAATTCGCTCGCTGCGCTCGCTTCTAGTTCCCAACATGTCCCTACTGGGAACTGGCAACTGGTAACTGGGAACTAACGAATAGCTGGCAGCCCGTCATAGGGAATGGCTGGTCTGAGTACCCTCCTGTCCATGTCAGATGCCTTTGTCATCGACTCGATTCGCACTCCGATCGGCCGCTTCGGGGGGGCGCTGGCACCGGTGCGCCCCGATGACCTCGCCGCTCACGCCATCGAAGCGCTGCGCTCCAGAAACCCGGAGATCGACTGGGATCTGATCGACGATGTGATCCTCGGATGTGCCAATCAGGCCGGCGAGGACAACCGCAACGTCGCCAGGATGTCGCTTTTGCTCGCTGGGCTCAACGACTCGATCCCGGGCGTCACCATCAACCGGCTATGCGGGTCGGGGATGGAGAGCATCGGGTTGGCGGCCAGGGCCATCCGATCCGGGGAAGCGGATGTCGTCATCGCCGGGGGGGTGGAGTCGATGAGCCGGGCACCAAAGGTGATGGCGAAGGCGACGTCGGCCTACGACCGCTCCATCCAGGCATACGACACCACGATCGGGTGGCGTTTCATCAACCCGAGAATGCGCCAACGATTCGGGGTAGACGAGATGTCGGGGACCGCAGAGAACGTCGCCACCGAATTCGACGTCTCGCGGGAGGATCAGGATGCGTTTGCCCTGATGAGCCAGCAGCGAGCCGCCTCCGCTATCGCTTCGGGCAGGCTCGCCAAAGAGATAGAACCGGTGACGGTGCCGCAACGCAAGGGCGATCCGATCGTCGTCGACACCGACGAGCACCCGCGGCCGGGCACCACCGCGGAAGCGCTGGCGAAGCTGCCCCCATTGTCCGATGGGGGCACGGTCACCGCGGGAAACGCTTCTGGGATCAACGACGGGGCGGCGGCGGTACTCGTCGCCTCCCAGGACGCCATCGACCGCTACGGTCTCGAACCGGCGGCTCGTATCGTGTCGATGGCCGTCGCCGGCGTCCCTCCTCGCATCATGGGAATCGGCCCTGTCCCGGCGACCCAAAAGCTGCTGGATCGGACGGGTGTCGGCCTGACCCATATCGAGGTCGTAGAACTCAATGAGGCATTCGCCTCGCAGTCTCTCGCTGTGCTCCGGCTGCTCGGCCTCCCCGATGACGCCGAGCACGTCAACCCGAACGGCGGCGCCATTGCCCTCGGGCATCCGCTCGGGATGTCGGGAGCCCGGTTGATCGCTACGGCACATCGCGAGATGGCGATCCGCGACGCCAGGTACGGCCTGACCACGATGTGCATCGGCGTAGGCCAGGGGATCGCGATGCTGCTTGAGAAAGTAGATCAGTAGCGAAGAAGTAGCTCAGTAGCGCAGGCAGACACTGATCTACTGATCTACTGATCTTCCCACCACCATCTCTGCCGCCTCCCGGACTCCCGGGTTGCGGTCATTCGCTGCCGCCCTGATCGCCGGCTCCACCGCGGGGTCATCGAATACGGTCAGCGCCACCACCGCTCGACGGCGGACCCGCGGCGGGCCCTCCTCGACCAATCCGAGCAGCGTCGGGAGCGCCCGGTCATCACCGATGGCTCCGAGGGCCGCGACCGAGGCCTCGCGAACCAAACGGTCGTCGTCGTGCCGAGCCCGGTCGATGAGCCAATCCACAGCATTCGGATCGGCCAGCTCCCCATATGCTGTGGCCGCCGCCTCGCGAACCCGGGCGTCACCATCCTCACGGGCCGAGGCCAAGGTTTCCGACACATCGTCCTCGGTACACCCTCCAAGTGCTTCCACGGCGACGGCACGAACCGACGGATCCGAATCTTCGCTTGCCAGGCGCAGTAGCTCGGCGACGTGATCCTCAGGCGCCACCGCAGATACCGAAACCGCCAGCCGGCGGATCACCGCGTCTTCATGGGCCAAAAAGGGCTCAGGATCGCCGATCAACGCAAACAGCGACCAGCTCTCTGGATTCAATGATGATCGAGGTCTTCCCTGACCCACTCTGCTCCCTCCGACCAATACTCCTTCTTCCAGATCGGAGCGCGCGCCTTCAGCTCGTCGATCACATACCGGGCGGCCGGGAAGGCGTCGACGCGGTGGCCGGACGACACCGCAACACCCACCGAGGTTTCTCCGATCGACAGCGACCCAACACGGTGAACCGCGGCAACCGCGTTGAGCGGCCACTTCTCTCTGGCCTCGGCAACGATCTCGGCGATCTTCGCCTCGACGTGCTCGGCATACGCCTCGTATTCGAGATGGGTTACGCCATCGCGACCGGGAGAGTGGTCACGAACGGTGCCGAGAAACACGACGATGGCCCCGCTGGCGGGAGTGGAGACGGCCTCGACCAGCCGGCTGGAGTCGATCGTATCGGAAGACACCGATACGAGGTCGGGCAGCGGGGATAGGCGGTCGCGTTGCATACAATCAGTCCGTGGAGCACCCTACCCACGGTAACGAGCCTGAGTCGACGCCGTCCCCGGAGCCAGAGGACAACCGGGTTTCCGGCGTATCGCCGTGGGCGGATCCGCTCCCCACCCTTGACCCGGCCACCTTCGCCGATGTCCCCGAGGTTGCCGAACACTCTCACTCTCCACAGAAGCGATCTTCACATCTTCCGACCGGGATCGTCGCCTTCCTATCCGGGGTCGTCGGGGCCATGGCAACCGTGGGCATTCTCGCGATCGGCGGGTTGTTCTCCACCGATGAGCCCGTCGAGCAGGTCGCTCCGACCACCACCGTCGCTCCGGCGCCGGTAGTTGTTCCCCCGCGAGAAATCGTCACCACCGGTCCCGATGTCGGGGTGGCGGAGCGGGTGTGGAAGAAGGTGTTTCCGTCGGTCGTGACCGTCGAAGTTGGCACCCTCAATGAAGATGATGAGATCGTGGTCACCGCTTCCGGGTCGGGAGTCGCTCTCGAGGGGGGCTATGTCGCCACCAACCATCACGTCATCGAAGGATCAGAGGTTGCCCAGATCGTGCTCCAAGACGGACGGATCTATCGAGCAACCCTGGTCGGAAGTGATGCGTATACCGACCTCGCCGTATTGGCGGTCGACGCCGAGGCGCTGGTGCCGGTCGAGATCGGAACGACCAGCGATCTGGCGATCGGCCAAGTCACGATTGCCATCGGTAACCCGCTCGGTCAGGTCGGCGGAGCCTCGCTGACCGTCGGGGTGCTCTCCGCCCTGTCGCGCCAGGTCAGATTCGATGACGACAGCTCGCTGTTCGGCATGCTGCAAACGGACGCACCCATCACGTCGGGGTCGAGCGGAGGCGCCCTCGTCGACGAGGAGGGCCGTCTCATCGGCATCACCACTGCCATCGGCTTGGGTGCAGGCGGGGCCGAAGGCATCGGCTACGCCATCCCGATCGATCTGGTTCGCCGAGTTACCGCTGAGATCATCGATACGGGGGCGGTGCGCCACGCATTCCTCGGCATATCCGGTGGGGATTTCACCGTAGAAGCCGAGGACGGAGCCCTGGCCCCGAGCGGGGCCATAGTGATCGAGGTCACACCTGCCGACGGTGCGGCAGCGGAGGCAGGGTTCCTCGAAGGGGATGTGATCGTGGCGATCGAAGCCGTCGAGATCCAGACGATGCAGGATCTCGTTATCCAGCTTCGCTTCTATCGAGTTGATGACACGATCGACATCTCCCTGATCCGAGAAGATGAATTGCTGACCCTCCCCGTGACGCTGGACGAGCGACCGGACGATATATAGGGGATGAGCATGAGCGAAGGCGATGACCTGTTTGAGCAGTTGTTCCGGCTCTTTCAGTCGTCCGGTCCGGTGAACTGGAAGCTGGCACGCGAACTCACCAAGAGCCTCGCCGGTGAGCGAGAGCCGATCGATCCGGGCCTTGCCGAAGAGTATCTCGAGCTCGCCCGCGCCGCCGACCTCCGCATCGACGCGGCGTCGTCACTGCCGGCGCCGTCGCCGGGCGATCTGAATCCGACCGACCGTTCGACCTGGGCGGCGGACAACCAGCAGACCTTCCGCGTTCTCGTCGAGCCACTCTCCGGGAAGCTCACCGGCGGCTTCGAAAACCTCCCGGGCGCCGAGTCGCTCGGTCAGATCGGATCGATGCTGGCACCAATGGGGCCGGCGATTCTCGGGATGCAGGCGGGCACGATGGTTGGGTTTCTGGCGCACCGCACCCTCGGCCAGTTCGATACCGGCATCCCTGCGATGGACCAGGATCGCCCCTACATAGTGGTTCCGAACGTCGAAGCCTTTGCCGTCGACAGTGACCTCGATCCGAAACAGGTCAGGCTGTGGGCCGCGCTCCACGAAATGGTGTTTCAGCGTCTGATGGAGATCGAATGGCTTCGTGGCCACTTCGTCTCGCTGGTCGAGGCGTTCTACGAGACGGTCGAATTCGATTTCTCCGACCTAATGGGAAACCTCGCCGCCCTCGAGGACCCGACGCAGGTGCAGGAACTGCTCGGCGAGGATGGGGCCCAGACACCGGCGTTGCTCAAGGGCACCTCGGACCCGGAACGTCTCGCTGCGGTTCAGGCCTTCACGGCTCTCGTCGAGGGTTACGGCGACTACTTGGTCAGAAAGGCCGGGGAAGAAGTACTTCCGGGCCTCGGCGAGATCGAAGCTGCCAACTCATTGCGCCGTAGAGAGCCGGACCAAGCACAGCAGTACCTGCAACAGGTGGTGGGGCTCGAGTTGCAGCGGAGCCGGGCCGACGACGCCGCCGGATTCTTCCGCGAGCTCGAGCAGCGCTGGGGCGAAGACGCGCTCGACCGAATCTGGGAAGACCCGCAACACCTCCCGACGCTGCAAGAGCTCACCGACCCCGTCGGTTGGGCAGCCCGAATCCTTCTTCAGTGATCCAGGCGAGTCGCAAGACGCAAGTTCCAAGTCCCAAGTCCCAAGTTATCTACGAGAGTTGCGTTGCTGAAGACTGACGACTGATGACTGAGGACTCAGAACGAGCACAGCGAGCGAACTGGCAACTCACTCTTCGCTAGATTCGCTCTATAGATCTAGCCCCAACCACGAAGGGACCCAATGACTCTGGAAATCGGCACGACGGCGCCTCCGTTCGAGCTCATCGATCAGGAAAGAAATCCGGTCACCAACGAAGATCTCAAGGGTCAGAAAAGCGTCGTGGTGTTCATCCCGTTCCCCTTCTCAACAATTTGTGAGTTCGAGCTGTGCGCGATCCGCGACCGGCTGGCTGCCCTCAACGAGCTCGAGGCCAAGGTGGTCGTCATCACCGTCGATACGCATTTCACTAATCAGAAGTGGTCGAGCGACAACGGGTTCGAGTTCCCGGTTCTCTCTGACTACTGGCCCCACGGAGAAACTGCCAAGGCATACCACGCGTTCAATGAGAAGGTGGGCGCGGCGAATCGCGTGTCCTACATCCTCGACGAAGACGGAGTTATTCGCGACGTCATCGACAGCGGCTCGCTAGGCACACCGCGAGAGTTCGATGATTACATCGCCGCGCTCGAGGCGATCGAGAGCTGATGACCGCCGGGGCCAGCCCGTCGAAACGAAGCCCGACTCGCGGCGCCATCGCTATCACGTTGGCGGTCGTCGCTTCGATATTCGTCTCGATGGCTGTCGACGCATTCTGGCTGGACAGGGCGATCTTCGACTCCGACGGTTTCGTCGAACGCGTAGCCCCACTCCCAAAGAATCCCGCCGTATCGACCGCGATCGCGGCAAGCACGGTGCAGGCGCTCAGCCAGGACGGGGCGCTACAGGCTCAGGTTGCGGACGCGCTCCCCGACGAGCTGACCTTCCTGGCGTCCACCTTCACCGAATTCGCCGCCGAGCTCGTCTTCGATCTCACAAAGTCGCTCGTCGAGTCCGATGTGTTCACCTCGGTTTGGACGGCGATCGTCGAGGCGACCCACCGTGCGCTCACCGCCGCCCTCCGGGGACGGAGCGACGATGTGAGCTTCGATCTGGGCATTGGTGCCGAGGTGATCGTCAACCGCCTCGAGGAGTCTGGGATTACGCTGTTCTCTGATCTGACCATCGGTGAGATCGTTCTCCTGCAGGCCGATCAGCTCGCTGGACCGAGAGCTATCGTCAACGTGTTCAACACCTCGCTCTGGCTGTTCCCGCTGATCGCGCTGGTCCTGCTCGCTGTTGCGGTCGTTGTCGATTGGGACCGGACGCGATCAATACAAGTCTTCGGGTTCTCCGTCGCGACCATGGTGTTGGTGAGCGCAGCCCTGCTCGCAGGAACGAGAACGGTTTTCGTAGGAGGCGGCGACACCATCATCGTTAGGGAAGCCCGCCGGGTGGTGTGGGATGCGTTGGCTGATGGGTACCTCGTGCTGGCCGCAGCGGTGGCCGGCATCGGCCTGGTCATCGGCGTCGGCACCTGGTTGGGTCGCCGCCAGATGCCCGCTTCGCCGGGGTAGAGCTGGGCTTCGCCGTCGGTAACGACGTGGTGCCAAGATCTCGTATAGCCGTGCCGCGTTGTTCGGTGTTGCGCGCTACTGCTCTGCGTCTGGCTGAGCGTCGGAGACGAGGTGCGGCTACTCTCCCGGCTCGATGCCAGCCAGGGCGAGGAACACTCCGCTTGCTTTTCGCTTCGGGCCGTATTCTGCATAGGTCAGCAGGGTCAGGGCGGCTGCGGCAATGACCGCACACCACGAGAACGAGTCGGCGCCTGAGCTCGCCGAGAGTGCACGGCGCTCGCGGATGCCGGCATGGGCCCGACCCATCCTGGTGCTTGGCCTTCTCTACCTGTTCCTCGTCGGGGTCAAGCTTCTCGAGCTTGGCATCAAGGGCGTCACCGGTGGGGCAGAGGCAAGCCTATTTGAGGGCATCACCAATCCCATCACGGCGCTGGCAGTCGGCATTCTGGCGACGGTGCTGGTCCAGTCATCCTCGGTCACGACATCCACGATCGTGGCGCTCGTAGCCGCAGGCAGCCTTCCCTTCGAGACCGCAGTGCCGATGGTCATGGGAGCCAACATCGGGACGACCGTGACCAACACCCTGGTCGCGCTTGGTCATGCGCGGCATTCCGAGGAGTTCCGGCTCGCGTTCACCGCCGCCACCATGCACGACGTCTTCAACGTGCTGGCGGTAGCCATCATTCTCCCCCTCGAACTTGCCTTCGGCGTGCTGTCCAAACCTGCCGTAGCGCTGTCCGAGGCTTTCGCCGGCTCCGTGGGTGGAGGCTCGTTCAACAGTCCGGTCAAGGGAGCAGTGCAATGGGGAACGACCCAGATCGCACGCGTGCTCGACCTGGTCACAACCAACCCGCAGGTGATCGGCGGTCTGTCACTCGTGATCGGTCTTCTGATCATCTTTCTGTGCCTCCTGTACATCACGCGGAACATGAAGATCCTGGTCGCGGCGCGGATCGAGCGGTCCCTCAACGTCGCGCTGGCACGAAGTGGTCTGGTCGGCATGACCGTCGGGGTGATCATCACCGTTGCGGTGCAGTCGTCGAGCATCACGACGTCGATCCTCATCCCGCTGGTCGCATCTGGGTTGCTTGTCGTCACCAATGCGTATCCGATCACACTTGGAGCGAACGTCGGGACCACGATCACGGCACTGCTCGCCGCATTCGCTGCTGGAACGGTGGGCGGGCTTTCGATCGCTCTCGTTCATCTCGGATTCAACCTGCTCGGGATCCTGATCCTGTATCCGATTCCAGCGATCCGACACATTCCGATCAGGCTGGCCGGCAGCCTTGCCCAGGTCGCCATGACCAGAAAGTGGGTCGCGATTGTCTACGTGGCGATCGTCTTTATTGGCGTCCCGCTACTCGTTATTGTCATCTTCTAGGAGGTTGCCGTGGTATTCGATTTTTTCAAGGGCGGCTACTCCGCAGTCGAGGGAGTGGAGAGCACCCTGGTTCAGATGCTCGTCGACGGCCGTGAGGTGTTCGACACCGCCACCGACGCCCTGTTCGGTGGGGGCAAATCCAAAGAGACGAAGCGTGAACTGCAAAGCACCGATCGTCACATCAACGTTGCCCAGCAGGACGTCAGGCGGGAGTTGATGATTCACGCCTCGGTGCAGGACACGGTCGACCTGCCGCTGGTCCTCGCCTACATGAGCACGGTGAAGGACGCGGAGCGCATCGGCGACTACGCCAAGAACGTCTACGACCTGGTCAGGTATGGCGCCGATTTCGAGAACGCCCCGGATCGTAAGGAGCTGTCCGCGTATCGCGATCGGGTGTCGCATCTGATCGGAGAGGCGGCGGAGGCGTTCGCGGCCAGGGACGCCGAGCACGCCCAGCGGTTGATCAACAAGGCCGACGGCTTTCTCGATGACTACGACGCACAGGTAAAGGCCGCATACCGGTGGGAGGGCACCGCTTCTGATGCGGTGTCGCGCGCACTGTACTTCCGATTCCTGAAGCGGATCACCGCCCATGTGATGAACTTCCTGACCTCGTTGGTGATGCCGGTCGACCGGCTCGATTACTACGACGAGGCGAAACAGGATCGGTAGCCAGTAGATCAGTAGATCAGTGGATCAGTGTCAGCCTTTGCTACTGCGCTACTTCGCTACTTAGCTACTCGCCATGGATTTCTCGCATAGCGAACGGACCCGGGAGTACCTGGACCGGCTGGGTGCCTTCATGGAGGGGCACGTCTACCCGGCCGAGCCGGTGCATGCTCAGCAGGCCGACGAGCAGGGCGGCCGGACTGAGGCGACCCCGATATTGCAGACCTTGAAGCGCGAGGCCAAGGATCAAGGTCTGTGGAACCTATTCCTCCCCGATGCCGAATACGGCCCGGGGCTGGCCTACGTCGAGTACGCACCGCTCGCCGAAATGATGGGGCGGAGCATCGAGCTGGCGCCGGAAGCGACCAACTGCTCCGCCCCGGACACCGGCAACATGGAGGTCATTCACGAATTCGGTACCGACGAGCAGAAGGAGCGTTGGCTGGCGCCTCTGCTCGACGGCGAGATTCGATCCTGCTTCTCGATGACGGAACCCGATGTGGCGTCATCCGATCCACGCAATCTGAAAACCTCGATCATCGGCGATGGTGACGAATACGTGATCGACGGAACCAAATGGTGGTCGACAGGTGGCATATCGACGGATTGCAAGGTGGCGATCGTGATGGGTGTCTCCAGGCCGGAAGCACCACCGAAGGAGCGGTACTCGATGATCTTGGTCCCGATGGACTCGGAGGGGGTCGAGGTGGTCAGGGATCTCCCAGTGTTCGGGTACCACGACCGTGGCGGGCATGCCGAGATCCGCTACAACCAGGTCAGGGTTGAGGCCTCGAATCTGATCGCAGGCGAAGGCGCCGGGTACATGATCGCCCAGGCAAGACTCGGTCCGGGCCGCATCCACCACAGCATGCGGTCGATCGGAATGGCCGAGCGGGCATTCGATCTGATGGTGGCGCGGGCCAAGCAACGCACCGCGTTCGGTGGCCCCCTTGCCGAGCAAGGGGTGGTCCAGGATTGGATCGCAGAGGCGCGGTGGCGGATCGACCAGGCCCGCCTCCTCGTGCTCTACACCGCCTGGCTCCTTGACACGGTAGGGAATCGGGAAGCGCGCCGCGAGATATCAGCGATAAAGGTGGTGGCGCCACGCATGATGCTGTGGGTTCTTGATAAGGCGATCCAGATTCACGGTGGCGCCGGCGTCTCCGACGACACCCCCCTCGCCAGGATGTGGGCCCATGGCAGAACGCTGCGAATCGCTGACGGCCCGGATGAGGTACACCAGATGGTGATCGCCCGGAAAGAGATCGGGAAAGACTGAGTCGTCAGTCCTCAGCCTTCAGTCCTCAGCAAGACGAGAAAGTCCGCAGTCTCCAGTCCTCAGCCTTCAACAAGACAAGAGGTCCGTTCCGGTGCGCCTTCAGACTTCTGGCTGACGACTGATGACTGATGACTAAAGGCTCTCATCCAAACAACCGGCGCCAGACCCTGGCAAACCAATTGCGCTGGCCGGGACGGGGCAGATCAGCCACCACCTCCTCGAGGTGATCGGGTGGGAGGTCGCCGCCCAGGACGAAGGTTTGATCGGGCGCGTTCCACAGGACCCACACCTCGGCAGGTGTGATCACCCTGAGGTACTCGAAACCGCCGACGGTCCACGTGCGACCGTTTTCAGCGATCTTGGCCACGTCGATACGGCCATCGATGGCAAAAAGCGAGAAGCGAAACAGCCCGTCGGTATAGAACCCGTGCTCCGCTTCGGACGGAGAACCGTAGGAATCTATGAGGCGATAACGGCCCGCTCGATCCGGCACCCCAGCCTCGTCCAGGGGGAGCATCATCTGGTACTCACCGTCGTCCTCGTAGTCCTCCATACCCGCCGCCGAGTCCGAGAAGGCGACCATGGCCGAGAAGCGAAAGCGGCTGCCGTCGGCGTCGAAGACCTCGGTCTCCAGCGCTGCCTTCGTTGCGACATCGATGACCATCCGCATCCGGAGCACGCCGTTTTCGACGATCTCGATGGTTTTGACCGTCCTCCCGAAGCGAGTGGAATACTCGCCACCTGCGAGGTCGTAGGCGTGATTCACCGGGGCTCGAGCTCTGGGGACGTAGGCGAGAGCCGCATCTGGTGAGCCGACGGCGTTGACCTTGCCCTGCCCAATCATCGTGTACACGGGTCCCGAGCCGACCATCGCCATCCCACCGAAGTGCCGCACGTCGACCATTCCCATCGCCTCGACCCCATCCCAGGTCGTGGAGACGAATTGCCTCCCCGAGTAGACGGCCTCGTCGGCCTCCTCGAGATACTCATTGAGACCGTCGGCGAGGGCAGGCGAGACGGTGAGCGTCATAGCCCCAACGACCAGCGTGCCCAGGATCGCAAGACGTGGTGCGCTCATGGCGCAGAGATCTCGATTCCAGCCGGGAAAACAGCGAACCCTGGCTCGGCCGACGCCCGGGCGATGTGCTGAGTCGTCAGGTCATCGAGCGAGATAGTGGGTTGTTGTTGACCACCGAATGCGAGGCCGAGGATCACGGCGACCGCGGCGGCGATCCCGATCGATCCAACGGCGACGGCACGGCGACGCCGCGACCTGGGGATAACAGGGATTTGATCAAACTGACCCGTCTCCACGCCCGGCAGCGACCGGACCGCGATCCGAGCCCGATCGAGGTCATGCAGTTCGGCGCGGCAGTCGGCGCAGCCGATGACGTGATCGGAGACTCTGCGTTGTTCGGCAGCGGACAACTCGCCATCGAGGTAGGAGGAGAGCTGTTCGCCGAGGTGGCCGTCGGGGAGCAGCCAGCCGGGGATCTCGAGGTCAGGGAGCATACGCAAGGCCTTGCGCACCTGCTGGATGCCGTGGAACTCCTCCATCGCCTCTTCTTCGCCGGCAAGGATCTCGTTGACGAATTTTGCCTCCTTGGTGGTCAACTCACCATCGAGGAAGGCTGAGAACAGCTCCTCTCGTCCCAGGGGGTTCACACCGGCCAAGTCAACAGCCCTCTGAGCATCTTGCGGCCGCGATGGATGCGACTGCGGACGGTTCCGACCGGAATATCGGTGGCATCGGCGATCTCGTCGTAGGTGAGGCCGACCACGTCGCAGAGCACCACCGCCTCGCGGAATGCATATGGCAGCTTGAGCAACGCTGCCTGGACATTGTCTGACAGCCGCACCGAAGCCAGCACCTCATCGGGAGACGGGCTGGAGCCGAGTGCGTGATGATCTCCCTCGGGCAAGGTCGTTTCGGGGCGCCTGCTCTTGCGGCGCACACCGTCGAGGAAGGCGTTGCGTGTGATGCGCCACAGCCACCCTTCAAACGACCCCGGCCTATATCCGGAGAGGCCTTTTCGGACACGCAGCAACACCTCCTGCACCAGATCGGCAGCATCGTCGGGGTTCCCCGTGAGGCGATAGGCAAAGTTGTAGATCTTCCGCCCGTACCGCTGCGCGACATCTTCCCAACTTGGCGTGAATTCGTCAGCCATCTACTTCCCGCACCCTGGGGAAGAACGTCGATCCCACCAATTCGGTTCCCCTGTCCACCTGCGAGTGATGGCTGCTAGATCGGGCTCTTGCTAGTTGGACATTGTCCCGATCAGAGAAATCGTTATCAGGAGACGTCGGACTCCTCGACGGTCTCTTCGTCGTCTGCACCCTCTTCGAGCCCTTTCTTCAATTCCCTGGCGGATTGGCCAAGGGATTTCGCCAGGCCGGGAAGACGCGACGCACCAAAAAATAGGACCACGATCAGAAGGATGATGAGCAGCTCTGGACCACCAATGTTCCTGATGAACGCGAACAGCAATTGATCTCCTTTGTCGCGAGGCCCAGTGTAGAAGAAACTAGAGGTTTCGGGGAAGGGGAGGGCCGTGAGTCAACAGTCAACAGTCATCAGTCAGAGTCGAACCGGAAGGGTCTTGTTGTCTTGCTGAAGACTGAAGACTGAGAACTCAGTAGGCGAGCCGAAGGCGACGCCTACTGCAATGCAAAACTGTCGACGAAGGGTTGCAGCCGCTCGCGCGTGATAAACCGCAAGTTCGGGTTGCGCCGCTCCTTCTCGTAGATCATGTACGGACCGTACTTGTCGGTGATCAGCATGGCCCGGGTCGGGTTTCGTTCCGCAACGGCAACGGTGAACTGGTTGACCGCCTGCTCGCTCAGCTCCGGGTGGTCTCCCGCGGTGTGGGGAAGCACCTCGATCAGGGTCTCGGCGCCGGCTCGGCTGGCAATGTATCGCAAGCGGTCGCGGTCCTTGGCGGGGACGGGGGCGACGGTGTAGCCGCCGACAGCGAGTAGGCCGAGCGTCATATCCTCGAGGGTGGCACGGGCCGGATCGATCCCCGCCGCCCGGAGTGACACTTCGACGCCACGGGACAGCTCGAGATCGTCGGCGAATGGATCGAGCCCCTCGTCGGGTCGTGCCGAAGCGATGCCGGGCCGAACATCGAACTCCTGATCACCGAGGTGAGCGAGCGGGTCGTAGCCGGTAGTCGGGGCATGCGGCACCAGCTCGGGGGCTGCGAGCTCCGGAATGACGCCCGGCTCTACCAAATCGAGAACTCCTGCCTCGACGTACTCGCCATCGCGCTTTCCATTGGCCCTAACCCGTTCGACCTGGTCGATGGGCAGGCCGGCTGCGCTCTTCTCCCTGACCACAAGCGCCGCATCATGAAGCAACAAGCCGGTGAGGTATTCGTCGACCTCGCCGGGAGGCAGCGGAACGTCGTAGGAAACCGTGGCCGTACTCCCCTCCACGTGGAAGGCGGCCATCGCGGGCCGGAGCTCGGTGGGCTGGGCTTCATTGGGCGCCGCCAGATCTCCCGACGAGGCGCCGCGTACCGCGGCCGCGATCGCCGCCCCAATGGCGATGACCACCGCGATAACAATCACGAAGATGACGACGGTCAAGCGGCCTCCCTAGCTCGATACTCGAATTGTACGAGGAGTTGGGAGCCCACGCTTTGCCTTTCCCACGAAGTGGGGGAGGCGCGTGGCGCCGCTAGAAGCGAGCGCAGCGAGCGAACTGGGAACTGGAAGCGAGCGCAGCGAGCGGACTTGCGACTCGCGACTTGCGACTTGCGACTCGCGACTCGCTTATCCCGCCTCGCGGCGGCGGGCGGCGATCTGGCGTTCCTTGCGGATCTTCCTGCGCTCTCGCTCGGACATCATCCCCCAGATCCCGAACTTCTCACTGGAAACGATGGCAAACTCGAGACACTCCGCGCGGACCTGGCATTCGCGGCAGATGCCCTTTGCCGTACGCGTCGATGCCCCACGCTCCGGGAAGAACAGGTCGGGATCAGCCCCTCGACAGTTGGCAAGATCCTGCCATGCCATGTCCAGGCCACCCGTTTGCAGGACTTCTAAGAGGTCGACGAGCATCATATCTCCCTACGCCGATGTAATTACATCTCTGTAATTCTCGCACACCCTGCGCGGTCATGTCAACTCGGAGAGTGGCTTTGGGAGAAAGTCGCCGGTCCCGATCGCGGGACTCCGGCCTCCAGCCTCCAGCCCGACACGCACCGATGCCTCGAACTCGGCTCATCGGCGTCAACCCGACACTCGGAGGCCGGGATCGGCGACCGGGGACGGGTGATGAGCGAATAAGATCAAGACCTAGCAGCAGATAAGGCGCCCTTTGCCCACGACCAACAAGAGAGCCGAGGTCAACCGTCGCTCGGGGTGGGGGGAGTGGCTCGGCCCCTTCTTCACCTCCGACCTCGGCCTCAAGTGGCTGATGGCCCTGACGGGCATCGGGCTTCTCGGCTTTGTGCTGGTCCACATGGTCGGCAACCTCAAGGTGTTCTTCGGTGCCGAAGAGATCAATCTCTACGCCGAATCGTTACGCGAGCTGCTGTACCCGCTGGTCCCCAAGCAGTCGGTCCTCTGGATGTTTCGGATCGGGCTCGCCGCCATGTTCGTCTTCCATATCTGGGCAGCCTGGGTGTTGACGAACCGCAGCCATAAGGCACGCGGCGACATCAAGTACCAGGCGAAGCGCCGGTACGACGCAGTCAACTACGCCAGTCGCACCATGCGGTGGGGCGGTGTCATCATCCTGCTGTTCTTGATCTTTCACCTAGCCGATCTGACGTTTGGCTACGCCAACCCGGAGTTCGTCCCCGGCGACGTCTATAACAACATGATCACCAGCTTCGAGCGTACCCCCGTCGCCGTGATCTACATCGTCGCCCAAGTGGTCCTGGCGCTGCACATCTACCACGGGGCGTGGAGCATGTTCCAGAGCCTCGGCTTGGCCAACCCGCGCTTCAATGACTGGAGACGTTGGTTTGCGGTGGCGTTCGCCGTGGTCATCCTGGTCGGGAGCACGTCCATGGTGCTGGCCGTCCAGGTCGGGTATTTGACACTATGAGAAAGGCCTCCAGGTGACCGCACCAACCTCGCCGATACTCGATGCCCACGTCCCCGATGGCCCGATCTGGGCGAAGTGGGACAAGCACCGCTTCGACACCAACCTGGTCAACCCGGCGAACCGGCGCAAGTACGACATCATCGTGATTGGCACCGGGCTGGCCGGCGCCGGAGCCGCTGCCGCCCTCGGCGAGCTCGGCTACAACGTGAAGGCCTTCACCTACAACGACTCTGCCCGCCGTGCCCACAGCATCGCCGCCCAAGGAGGGATCAACGCAGCCAAGAACTACCCAAACGACAACGACAGCATCTTCCGCCTTTTCTACGACACCGTGAAAGGCGGCGACTACCGGTCCAGGGAGGCCAACGTCTATCGGCTGGCGCAGGTCTCCAACGCCATCATCGACCAGACCGTCGCCCAAGGCGCACCCTACGCGAGGGAATACGGCGGGCTCCTCGACAACCGATCTTTCGGTGGGGCCCAGGTTGCGCGCACCTTCTACGCCCGCGGGCAAACCGGTCAGCAGCTCCTGCTGGCCTCCTATCAGGCGCTCGCCAGACAGGTCGGACTGGGCAGGGTCCAGGTGTTCACCAGGACTGAGATGCTGGACGTGGTAACCAAAGACGGCAGGGCAGCCGGGGTCGTCGTGCGTGATCTGGTGACCGGAGAGATCTCGAGCCACTCCGCCCACGCCGTGGTGCTGGCGACCGGCGGTTACTCAAACGTCTATTTCTTGTCAACGAACGCCATGAACTGCAACGCGACCGCGGCGTGGCGTGCGTATCGCAAGGGTGCGCTGTTTGCCAACCCGTGCTTCACCCAGATCCACCCGACGTGCATCCCGGTGAGCGACGAGTTCCAGTCGAAGCTGACCCTGATGTCCGAATCCCTGCGCAACGACGGCCGCATCTGGGTGCCGGCGAATCCGGACGATCCACGCCCACCCAATGAGATTCCCGGAGCCGATCGCGACTACTACCTGGAACGGCAATATCCGACATTCGGGAACCTCGTCCCCCGTGATGTCGCCTCCCGGGCCGCGATGCGGATGATCGAGGAGAACCGGGGCATCGGACCGCTCAAGAACGGGGTGTACCTCGACTTTGCCGACGCCATCGATCGCCTCGGTCGGGAGACCATCGAGGAACGCTACGGGAATCTCTTCGAGATGTACCAGCGGATCACCGACGAGGACCCATACACGGTCCCGATGCGGATCTACCCGGCGCCGCATTACACGATGGGTGGCTTGTGGGTCGACTACAACCTGCAGACCACCGTCCCCGGCCTGTTCGCCGCCGGAGAGGCCAACTTCTCCGACCACGGCGCCAACCGCCTGGGTGCTTCGGCGCTGATGCAGGGTGTCGCCGACGGGTATTTCGTCCTACCGGCGACGATCTCGCACTACCTGAGCGACTGGCTCAACGTTGACCCGGTGCCGACTGACGATCCGGTATTCGTAGAGGCAGAGGCCGCGGTCACCGCCAAGATCAGGCGGTTACTGGACATCGGGGGAACCCGTTCCGTCGATCATTTCCATCGCCGCCTCGGCCACATCATGATCGACTACTGCGGTATGTCCCGAAGCAAGGAGGGGCTGGAGAAAGCGCTGGATGAGATTGCGGCGTTGACCGAGGAGTTCTGGCGTGATCTCAAGGTGCTCGGCGACAACGAGTCGATGAACCAGTCACTGGAACGTGCCGGCCGGGTTGCCGACTTCCTCGAGCTCGCCGATCTGATGGTGCGCGATGCGCTCGATCGTGAAGAATCCTGCGGGGGCCACTTCCGGGTTGAACACCAGACCGAGGACGGCGAAGCGCTGCGCGATGACGAGCACTTTGCCTTCGTCTCTGCGTGGGAGTGGGAAGGTGAGGGGGTGGCGCCTATCCGCCGCAAGGAGCCGCTCACCTTCGAAAACGTTGAGCTGACCCAGAGGAGCTACAAGTAATGGATGTCAGGCTCCGCGTCTGGCGGCAGCCAAAGGGGGACGTCACCGGCGAATTCATCGACTATGAGGCAAACGACGTCAGCCCTGAGGCGTCGTTCTTCGAGATGCTCGATCAAGTGAACGAAGCGCTCAACCACGCCGGCGAGGACCCGATTGCCTTCGACAGCGACTGCCGCGAGGGGATCTGCGGTGCCTGCGGGCTGATGATCAACGGCAGCCCGCATGGACCCCAGCAGGGAACCGCCACCTGCCAGGTACACATGCGCAAGTTCACGGATGGCCAGCTAATCACCATCGAGCCATGGAGAGCTGCGGCTTTCCCCGTGATCAAGGACCTCGTCGTCGATCGGAGCATATTCGACGAAATCATCGAGTCGGGCGGGTTCATATCGGCGAACATCGGCAGCGCTCCAGACGCAAACGCGGTACCGGTTCCGCATACCGCAGCGGAATCAGCCATGGATGCGGCCGCCTGCATCGGGTGCGGCGCCTGCGTCGCCGCCTGCCCAAACAGCGCAGCCAACCTGTTCACCGCAGCGAAGATCACGCACCTCAACCTGCTCCCGCAGGGCCAGCCCGAGCGCTATCTGCGCACGGTGGCGATGGTGGAGACCATGGAGGAGTATTTCGGCTCGTGTACCAACTTCGGCGAGTGCGAGACCGCATGTCCCAAGAACATCTCGATCGACGTGATCGCCTGGATGAACCGCGACTTCGTGGCGGCTCAGTGGAAGAACCTCCTGAAGGCAGGACAGGCCTAGAAGAGTCACAAGTCACAAGTCGCGCTCCTTCGTAATGCGTTGTACCTAATACGTCCCCGAATCGCCAGGATGGTTGAGCGCTACCATCTGCTGAATCGACGAAAGGATCTCATTGGCCAGATTCCTCACCGTGGAGCACATGGAGGCGGGTACCGAGGCGCTGAATAGCGACGCTGCCTTCCAGGAGGCAATGGCGAACGTAGACCTTGGGCTCCAATTCACCGTGAGCGGTGGTCCCGACGGTGATGCCGCCTACTACCTCCAGATCTCCGACGGCACCGCCAAATTGGAACTCGGTGAGCTGCCGGATTTCGATGCATCCGTTGCCAGCGATTACGAGTCTGCGTCTGCCATCTCACAAGGTGATCTCAACATCCAGATGGCTTTCATGACCGGCAAGATCAAGGTCGGCGGCAATATGGCCAAGGTGATGATGCACCAGGGTCTCATCAACGAGTTCGCCAGAGTCTCCAGCGGGCTCGATCTGGACTACTAGACGGTCACCGGCCACCAGCCACCGGCCACCGGCCTTCTGCCGGCTGGAGATCGGGACCGGAGGCCGGAGACCAGCCCCAAGGGAAAGAGCGCCCCGAGGGGCGCCCCTTCTCGTTTTCGGTTCTGTCTTCTCTAGCCCGGCTTTACGCGATCCTTGAAGTTCTGCCCGGCTTTGAATGCCGGAACCCTGGTCGCCGGCACATATACCGGCGCACCTGTTTGCGGATTCCTGGCCGTACGCGCCTTGCGGTCGCGTCCTTCGAAGGTGCCGAAGCCGGTGATCTGGACCTTGCCCTGGGTGACGACGCCACCCATGATGACATCGAGCGTTTCGTCGATCATCTTGGCCGTCAACGCTTTCGATTCACCCGTATTGCGGGCCACCGCCTCGATCAACTCACCCTTGTTCACAGTGAACCTCCTTGGTCGCTGAGGTGAATGACAGCGGTGTAACCCTAAACGTCGCCGTCATCGTTTGGCAAGAACCCTTGCACAGTACGGAATCTTGGTTTCGCGTTCTGTGCTGCTGCGACGCGGTGGTGACACATCCCCCCGACCATGGTTGTGCCGTGTTTCCCGCCCTCGGCTTCGGGCCGCTCGGGCCCCGGCTCGGCTTCGCCTCACGTCACAGCGCGACGCGGGTGGTGACCACCCCCCTC
>JADFIY010000018.1 GCA_022566415.1 Acidobacteriota bacterium | reverse complement strand
CGAGTCCTGCTCTTTAAATCCTCAAGATCTGCCGGGCGGCTGGAGCTATGGCAACTTGATGAGACATCTTCCCAGTGAAGCGCGCCGCGCGCTCATGCGCAGAGGTCTTGCGGCCGCGCATCGACACCAGCGCCACCTGGTGCGCGACCGATCGCAGCTGCGCCCCTATGAGCTCATTGTCCTCGATGACTTCTGGCTCGACATCCAGTGCTGGCATTCGGGGAACGGGTCGACAGCGCCCCCTTCCAGGTGTCTGCCCTCAACAAGAAGGCTCTGGCCAACACCGCAATCACCGGTGACCTCGTCTCAGCAGAGGCCGACCTGCTCCGGGCCAGGGAGATCGGTGAGGCCGCGGGAGATCACGCCGGGATCGCCGAGTTTCACACCGTGTACTGCGCGCTCAACACGCAGCAGGGCCACCTGGACACGGCCGAAGAGCATCTCCGCGAGGCTGCCGAGCTCGGATCCGAGATCGGCTCGACGTTCATCCGCAACTTCGGCCTGACCCATCACGCCAGCACGCTGATGCTGATGGGGCGCTACGACGATGCGGAGCTGGCCGTTGCCGATGCGCTCCCCATCATCGAAGCGAGCGGCGACCGTCTGCACACGGCTTCACTCATCGGCGAGACCCGCGCATTCCTGCGCACACGCCGTGGTGAGGTGGCCGAGGGTTTGGAAGACGCCACGTGGGGGGCGGGAGAGCTCAACGACATCGGTGCGATCTTCACCGAGCCGATTCCAACCTTCGTCGCAGCCACTATCGCGATGCGGCTCGGCCGCTACGAGGATGCCCTGGCTCTGTGGGGGCGGGTCCGCGAGATCGGCGAGATGTTCGGCCAGACCGCGTTCATCGTCCTCGCCGCCGCCGGACTCTCAGCCGTGCGCAACGCCATCTTCGGGCCGGACGACGAGGAAGCGACGCGGCTCGCTACGCTGGCAAGATCCGAGGTCGTCACGCCAAGAGGCCAGATCTTCGGTCACCTCAGCCTCGTGTTGCTGGCCTCCCGGGCACTCGAGTACGACCGATTCGATGAAGCGGGGGACTACCTCAACGCCACCGAGGGCCTGCAATCGCCTTCCGAGGCCACAGCCCGACCCGAGCTGCTTTTGTCCTCAGCGGGCGTCGCCATGGGCGAGGACGACTTGGAGCGCGCAGTCGAGCGCATCGCCGAGGCCGAAGAACTGATCATGGGAAGCGGTGTGGCGTTCGCGGAGCCGCGGCTGGCGCAAACCAACGGCATACTTCAGCTCCGGCGGGACGATCGCGATGCAGCCCAGGCTTCGTTCGATCGGGCCGTGGAGGGAGCAACACGCATGCGCCTGCTCCCAGACCTGCTCAGCGCGCAGCGGCGTGCGGTGTCCATGTATGCCGGAGCCGATATGCCGGAGGCGGAGCGGTTCCGCGATGGGGCGGCGGATACGGTTGCCGAGATCGCGTCGCTCTTCGAGGACCCGAATCTGCGCAAGGCCTTCCTGCGCGCCAACGCCGTGCGCTGATGCGGGCAGTGGTGTGCACGGAGTACGGGCCGGTGGACCGGTTGCAGATTGCCGATTTGCCAAATCCCGTTCCAGGCGCAGGCGAGGTGGTGATCGACGTCTCGGTGGCTGCCATGAACTTCCCGGACATCCTGATCGTTGAAGGCAAGTATCAGATCCGGCCCGAGCCGCCCTTCACCCCAGGACTCGAGGGGACCGGGGTCATCGCTGCGGTGGGGGACGGAGTCACGCTTCGGGTTGGGTCCCAGGTTGTCGCCGCGGTCACCCACGGCTCGTTCGCCGACAAGTGGCTGGTGCCCGCCACCAGTGTGCTCCCCTTTCCCAGCGGGCTCTCGGTGGAGCAGGCTGCGGGATTCACCATCGCCTACGGAACCTCGTTTTACGCCCTGAGCCAACGAGGGCACGTCGGCGAGGGTGACACACTGCTGGTACTCGGCGCCGCCGGTGGCGTCGGCAGCGCTGCGGTGGAACTGGGCAAGATCATGGGCGCCACCGTCATTGCTGCGGCATCGACCGACGAAAAGCTCTCGTTCGCCGCGTCGCTCGGCGCCGATCACACCATCAACTACACCGAGCAGGAGCTGAAGAGTGCGGTGAGAAAGGTCACCGACGGGCGTGGTGTCGACGTCGTGTTCGACCCGGTCGGCGGCGACCTCTCCGAATCCGCCTTCCGCGCCATCGCCTGGAACGGCCGCCACTTGGTGATCGGCTTCGCCGCCGGCGACATCCCTGCCATCCCCCTCAACCTCCCCCTGCTCAAAGGGGCTTCGATCGTCGGGGTGTACTGGGGGGACTGGCTCGCCAAGGAGCCGCGTCAGGCGGCAGAGATGGTCGCCGAGCTCTACGACCTTGCCGCAACCGGTCGGGTCCATCCGCGCGTCAGTGATGTCTTCCCCCTCGCGGAGTTCGCCGACGGCTACGCCGCTCTCACCAATCGCACCGCCAACGGCAAGGTGGTGTTGCGTGTGAGTGAGTAGGGCTTCTTGTCTCTCCCGCGAAGCGGGGGAGACCCGGAAATCGCCCGGCGATTCCGCACACAGGGGACCTTTGGGGGAGTGAGTGCTCATGAGCTAAATCACAACCGGCAAGTTCCCAGAGCCCGTCAGCTCGCAGGCTCTGCATGCTTGCGCCTACCCCACATTCGTGCTCGCGGTTCGCGAAAAACTCCATCTGAATGATTCCGCAAGTTGCCGGCCCGGGGCACCGATAGAAACTTAAGGGAATTCTTACATGCAAAACCCCAGATTCGTATTACGTTGGCGCACAGCAGAAGGGTGCGAAATGCGCAAGATCAGCGTTTTCGTCGCAGCGCTGGGAATACTCGTTGCCGCCTGCTCCGGCGCGGCATCAAGCACCCAATCGATCACCGACGCCAGGCAGCTAACCAGGATCGACCTCCCAGCCGACTGGCAGTACTACTCGAACGCTGACCTCGCAGATATCGCCTCCACGCCGTTTGTAGCCCAAGCACCGGGATTTGAGATGCCGGTGATGTCGCGGTTTGTCTTCGACGCCGCGCCCATCCCGACCACCGACAACCTGATCGCACCGCTCTCCCAGGCAGATTTTCCGCTCGGTAGCTCGGTGGTGCGCCGGATATCGCCCGAGGTGCGCGACCAGATTTCCCGTTACCTCCTCGCTGAGGTCGTAGCGCCCTACCATCAGGCCTCGGAGCAGCGCGAGTTAGCCAAGAGCGATATCGACCTAGGAGACAACTACCAGGGCGTTCAGGTCACTGTGATCTACAAGGAACCCGGCACCGAGCTGGATGTGGGCGTCCACCTGATCTCGGTCACCGATCCCGAGGTGACCACGCTGTATCAGGTGGCCATCGGGTGCAACCTGGAGTGCTTCCAGGCATACGGTCCAGAGATCATCAAGATCATCGACACATGGCTGATCAACACCCGTGGCTAGAAGCCCCGTTTATCAAGGAGTGACCCGTGGCTAGAGGCACCGTTTATGAAGGTGTGAAGGTGGAGAAGAACCGGCGCAACCCAGCTTCGATCTTCGACCGACTCAAGATCCTGCTCATCCTCGGGGTGTTCTTCCTCCTCGCGGTGACCTATCAGCTCAGCCCGCCGTTTACCGGTTGGAGCGAGGCAGTGGCGATCACACTCGGCACGGTCATCGGAACTACCCTTTTCGTGCTGATGGGTCTCGAGGTCCTCCGGCAGTTCCACTACTACATCTCAGAGAGATGGGCTGCCTACAACCACCTCTGGTCGAACAGCGTATTCGGCGGCATGGAGCGGGCGCTACAGGCGATGATGACCGATTGGACCCGGTTCCGCCTGGCCAGGCTGTTCAAGATCTTCCTGTTTTTCATGGTGATCGGAACCGGGGTGATGATCATCGTCGACGGGGTCACCAACCCGATCGACGGCCTGATCGCCATCCCCGGCTTGATCGGCCAGTACGCCTTCATCATTGTCTACATGATCATGATCATGTCCATGATGGTGGGGCAGTTTGCCTTGATGTTCTGGTTCCTCAGCAAGGGTGGGATCGACACGGTCTTTCCTGAGGACATCGAGACCCGCTTCACTTCGGTGTGGGGCCAGGACCACGTGCTCGACCTGGTCAAGGAGAACGTCGCCTTCCTGGAGAACCCCGACGAGATCGAGGCGAAGGGTGGCTACATCCCAGGCGGAATCCTCCTGTGGGGCCCTCCCGGCACCGGCAAGACGCTGATCGCAGAGTCCATCGCCGGCGAGATCGGCAAGCCGTTCGTCTTCGTCGACCCTGGCGCTTTCATCCAGATGTTCATGGGTATCGGCATCATCAAAGTCAAACGGCTGTTCCGCAAGCTGCGCAAGCTCTCGCTCCAGCACGGCGGTGTGATCGTGTTCTTCGACGAGGCAGATTCCCTCGGCAGCCGCGGAGCCGTCGGGGGAGGTGGCGATGGACAGTTCAAATTCGAAGCCGCCAACAGCCTGCAGTGCAACGGCCTCGGCTACCTGTCGAACCAGAGCCGCTACCAGGTGCTGGACTCGATGAACCTCCTCGACCGGTCGGATGCACCGGAACCACCGAAGCGCTGGTACGACCGCATCATGATGATGGGCGGCGGCGGCGGCGGCGGCGGTATGGGTACCTTGCAGGCGCTGCTCACCGAGATGTCAGGGCTCAAGAAACCGCGGGGTCTCTCCAACAAGCTACGGCGTGCCGTCGGAATGAAGCCGAAGCCGCCGCCGAAGTACCGGATCCTGGTGATGATGGCGACCAATATGCCGGACGCCCTCGACGAGGCGTTGCTCCGCCCCGGTCGCATCGACCGCATCTACAAGGTCGGCTACCCCTCGAAGAAGGGCCGCGAGGAGACGTTCCGCGGCTATCTGAAGAAGGTGAAGAACGTCCTCACCGACGAGGACATCGACCGTCTCGCCACCATGACGCCGTACTACTCGGGGGCCAAGGTGAAGGACCTGGTCAACGAAGGCCTGATCCTCGCCATACGGGAAGACCGCGATACCGTGGAATGGGACGACATCTGGAAGGCCCGTTCCCTCAAGGAGCTTGGGCCGCCCGAAGACGTGGAGTACATCGAGCGGGAGCGCCACGCGGTGGCGATCCACGAGGCCGGCCACGCCGTGACCGCGCATTTGTTGCGGTCACACCGCATGATCGATCTGGTCTCGATCGAGAAGCGGGCGACCGCGCTGGGGATGGTTGCTTCTCTCGACATCGAAGACCGCGTCACCCAGTGGCAAACCGAGCTGGAGATCGATGTCAAGGTGTCGATCGCTTCGCTCGCCGTGGAGCGGATGTTCTTCGACGGTGACAGCTCGTCCGGCGTCTCCAGCGACTTGCGGGCAGCGACCAACCTCACCGCCCTCATGGAGGGCGTATTCGGTATGGGGTCAGGGCTGACATCGCTCGCCGGCCTACCCGACCACGTGATCACGCAGATCCCCGACCCCACCGACAAGGTCGTCGGCCGGATGGCGGACCGCATCGAGGAACGGCTTCAAGTCCTATACGACGAGGTCTACCAGCTGCTCGAAGAGCATCGCGGAGACGTGGTTCGACTGGCGCGCGTCCTCGAGGAGAAGAGGACGATCTCCGGCGAAGAGGTCGCCGAGGTCATGGGGTCGGAATCTGGCTCATGGACGGAGCACAAGCCCGAAGGGTTCGGTGCCGCCGACCTCGACGACCTGCGCTCTGCGGTGAGCGACACCGGCCCTTCCGGGAACGGCAGTCCCTCGGGGAACGGGGCGAGAGGTCCCAAGGGCAACGGTGAGTCAGAGCCCATCCCCAGCGACGCGGTCGAGGCCGACTGAAGAGCGCGCACCGATAGGCCACCGGTCGTCTCGACAGAACTGGACTTGTTTTCGCGCTCTTGGCTAGCCCAGCACGTAGCCGATCGATGAGATCTGATCGGCGACACATCCGACGGCGAGCGGACGCAACGAACCGGGGTCGCTCCCGTCGATCAGATCCATCCCGCTGCTGGTGAGCATGACGAAGTGGCTGCCGTCCCCGATTGGAACGAAACCGGCATCAGTCGTTGATGCGGGGAGTGCCAACTCGTCAACCCGGCCCGTGTCGACATTCCACGACAGGACCGAGGTGGACGTCGGATCCAGGTAGGCGATTTCGTCGTTCGAGTGCCAACCGATAGAACTAGCGGTCCACGAGACCGGACGTTCCACCGGGACCTGCGACCCATTCCGGTCAATCAGCAGCTGCGGCAGGAAGTTCGGAATTTCGTCGTCGTCGAACTCAACGGTGCCTACCAGGGTGCGCTCTTGGGACGGCGTCGACAGCGCGAAGACCGATACCGGCGAGTCGAAAGACTCCGCGACCATCGCCGACCATTCCCAGGCCACCGCTCCGGTCGTCGGGTCGACGGCAAAGATCGCCGCTTCGACTCCGGAATCGGACGGCCGATTGGCCAGGACAAGCAGAAGACCGGCCTGAGACCCGATCACCGCTCTCGTGTTCCAGCCCTCGGCGGCGAAGTCGATCGAAGACTCGGGGTCGGCGAGCTTGACGATCCGGTCAGGATCGCCCTCTTCCAGAACATAGATGCCCCCAGCCGACGCCGCCCACACCGAGCTAGGGGTATCGAGTTCCAGGCTGCGCCATGTTCCGGCAAGCGGGTCGATCGCGTACAGTCTGCCCTGCATCGAAACCACAACGGTGAGCGGTGAATCGACGATCGCGGACGCATCTATCGCCAGCAGGTCCCGTAGGCCGACCACGGTTTCCACCTCGATCCCAATCATTGGCGATCCGGAGCCATCGGTACGCTCGATGAGCTCGAACTCAGCCTCCAGCGGGCCCTCCCCCTGTCTGACCACGACCAAGCGAAGACTGTCGCCCACCTGCTTGGTCGCAACGACAGCGATGAGATCGACCGCAACCGCGACATCAACCCCATCGGCCTCGACGATGATGTCACCGACCTCGAGCACTGCGGCCGCAGGAACATCTACCCCGACCGATATCACTCCGGCGCCCAGGTCGGTCCCGACGGACAGCCGGCACGCCGGCACGAGGTCGGCCCCTGGGATGGCGATTTGCCCTTCGACCCGATCGGGGATGGCTGGGACCGATGTGCTCCGCCCGCCGCCGCAGGCTGCGGCAACGAGCGACAGGGCAACGATGGCGACCGCAGGCGAAGGGTGCATGGCCAGAGGCTATTCCATGGAGCCGGCTACGAGTTGCGCACCTAGAGGCTCCGTACCGGCTCGGACTACTGATCTACAGACTCGGCGAAGGCGATCGCCCGTTCTCGAGTTGCGGCGCCCTCCAGGCGAAGGGTCAGGTCACCTGCCTCCCACAACAGTGTGGGTTGGGCGAGCCAGCCTCGATCCTCGGCAACCGTCCCATCTGCATCGATGAAAAAGACGACGTGGGACCCGGAACCGATCCAGATCGCCGCTTCGCCGTTGACCGCAACCAGCTCGACCTCGGCCTCTGCCGCGACCTGTTTGAGGATCGCCGGCTCCAGGTCGCCAACGAATTGGGTCAGCAACAGCACGTGGCCGTCCTCGAGGTACGCGATGGTCAATCTCCCGGCTTCATCGACGAAAATGCCTTGGGGATCGCCGAGTGCGGGCAGCGTCACCGGCGCAAAGGAGATGGGTGCGTCCTCGAGGGTCGTCGGATCGCCGAGCGATACGTCCGATGAGACGATCGGGTCGAACGTCTGGGTGCGCTCGATGGTGACGCCCCTGATTCCAAGCCAAGCGGTGACCCGTTCTCGAACCGCGGGCACCAGCGTCGTCACCAGCGCCAGCGCAATGACGGCGGCGGCGACCGCCCACCACAGCGGTGCCCGCCGCTTCGACTGCGGAGTGTCGAAGTCGGGCGTTGGCGGGTAGTCGATCGCTCCGCCGAGATCGAGCAGCGCCGATTCGATGGTCAAGAGTGCTCCTCCTCTACGATGTGCTCCGACAGCCGGCTCAGCGCTCGAGCGAGCCGCGACTTGACGGTCCCTTCGGCGATGGACAACGCCTGTGCCGTCTCCGCCACCGACAAGTCGAGAAAGAACCGGTAGGTGATGATCTCTCGATCCTGAGACGCCAGGTCTTCGACGGCGACGAGGAGGCGGCGACGCGCCTCCTCGGCAAGGATCCAATCAGCCGGGTCGGCATCCAAAACGTGAAGGCCCGAGACGGCACGGATCCGCAGGTTCTCGTGGCGCCGGTTCGAACGCATTCGGTTGCGTGCCTCGTTGGTGACGATGCGCAGGAGCCATGGCCGGAACGGGGCACCAACCCGGAACCCGCGGAGCGCTCGATACGCCTTGGCAAAGGCTTCCTGGCAGGCATCCTCGGCATCAGCGGAGTTCCGCGTCACGAGATAGGCCGCCCGAAAGGCGAGATCGGAGTTGCGGCGGATGAGGGTGGCGTATGCACCCTCATCACCGGCCCGAGCGGCATCGATCAGCTCCGATTCGATCAGACCGCACCTTCCTCCGCGTGTTCGATGTATTCCACCCCATCCTTTGCGGCCGCGCCATCGCGACGCCGGATGATTCCGTATCCGACGCCGATGGAGGCAAGAGCTGCAACCACGAGCGCAGCAATCAGTGAGGAGCTCACGCCCGCCTCGCTGGCGGCGATCGGGTCGACCGGTCTCAGGTTGGAGGCTGCGCCAACGACCGGTGTCGCGGCGGCAACGGTGATGGTACCTACCGGGTACGGGGCGAAGTGCAGGCCCGACGGAGCCCCGTCTCCACTTTGCAACAGCGAGCCTTGCGCGACCTCCAGCGACCAGGTACCCGCCGATAGCCTCGCCACCGAAGCCACGTAGTGGCCCTCGCCCCCCTGGGGCCCGGCCTCGAAGAACATGACCTCACCCGCATCCTTGTTGGTGAAGCGGAGCCCTGCTCCATCGACCGCTGCCGGGTGCGCGCCATGCTGGAGGATGGTGAAGCCGATCAACCACGTCCCACCTGCGGTGAACTCGGGAAGGGGTTCATCGAACTCGGTGGTTGCCCATCCCCCGGCCAGCGCGGCCCCGGCCGACAGCAACGCCAACGCAATCCCCACCACGACCGTCAGCACGTATCGTCTCATCAGGGGTCTCTCTTCCTCGACTACACCCCTCATACACGGCGAGTGCGCGATCGGTTCCCGACCGGTCACCCTCGAGGTGGGAGCGCTCGCCGCCTCGGTAGGGTTGAGGCGCCAGCCAGGGGAGGATCCTCATGGCGACCAAGAAGAAGACGAGTGTCCCGCCGGACAAGCTGGAGCTGCACGAGCGGCTGGTCGTCGCCGCCGGTATGAACTCCAAGTCGAACTTCGGGTCCGCCTACACCGCGCGCAACGGGAACATGTGCTCGATGATCTCCAAGTACGGGGTCGTCGGCATTCGGCGCCCCGAAGCGGAGCGAGACGCATTTCTCGATGAGCACGACGCCGAGGTCTTCCGAGCCGACCCGTCGTGGCCACCGTCCAAGGAATACGTGGCGGTCCCCGACGCCTCGTTGGAGGACACTGAGATCCTAAGGCCATACCTGGAACGGAGTTGCGCCTACGTCAAGGCGCTAAAGCCCAAGCCCAAGAGGAAGAGATAGGATGACGCAAGTGGCTGGTCACAACACCCGTCACTCGTGGCGACTTGGGACTTGGGACTTGCGATTCCCATCGCCGCGACGCCCCATCCGGTCACAGACGCGGTCGCGAACGCACCGATGATCGGAATCCTCGGTGCGATGGAAGCGGAGGTGCGCCTGCTAGAAGCAATGCTCGGCGACGCCACCATCGCAGGCTCCACCGGCCGCAACTACGTCACCGGACGGCTGGGTGACCAGGAGGTCGTCGTCTCCATCTCCGGATTTGGCAAGGTGGCGGCAGCATCGACAGTCACCAGCATGCTCGACCGATTCGACGCCGAGGCCATCCTGTTCTCCGGAGTCGCCGGTGCTCTCCATCCCGACGTGACCCGCGGCGATGTCGTCATCGCCGATGAGCTCGTACAGCATGACTTCGATGCAAGCCCGCTCTTTCCCCGCTTCGTCATCCCGTCATTGCGGGTCGACCGGATACCTGCCGACGAAGGGTGGACGGACCGCGCCGCGACGGCTGCAGCCGTGGCCGGAGCAACCGTGCACCGCGGGTTGATCCTGTCCGGTGATCGGTTCATCGACAACGACACCGATCGGGCAGAACTGCGTTCGCTGTTCCCCGATGCGCTGGCGGTGGAGATGGAGGGAGCAGCAGTCGCCCAGGTGTGCGCCGAGCGCCGGGTCCCTTTTGCGGTGATCCGTGCCATCTCGGACGCGGCGGACGATGACGCCGCCGCCGACTTCCTTGATTTCGTTGATCAGCAGGCGGCCCCGCTGCTCGCCGAGATCGTTGCCGGCCTGATAACACCGACCGGGTGACAGGTGGCGGGGCCCAGACTGGAGACTCGGTTTCTGTCGTTCGTCACGTCGGGAGCAACCGACAGGTCGTCTATCTCGAAATTCTTTTTGGGTCAGCTCATCCGTCACATCCAGCCTTCGCTGCGGTGAGCGCAGCAGCCCTAACCAGGCGGCGAATCGGTCGTTGGCTCCATATCCGGCGAGGTGCCGCATTATGGTGGCGGCGAATCTCACGAGGAGGAGATGCCTGATGGATGGCGCAGTTCTGGATGTCATCGTCGGAGTATCGGTGCTGGTGTTCGTGCTGGCGAGCATGCTCTCCATGGGCTTCAGCCTCACGGTTCCCCAAATCATCACCCCGTTGCGCGACGTGCGATTGGTGCTGATCGCTCTGGCGGTGAACTTCATCGCCGTTCCGCTGCTCGCCTACTTGATCGACCTGGTCCTCTCCCTCGACGAAAGCCTTTTCATCGGCCTTATTCTCATCGCCACCGCCGCCGGCGCCCCCTTCCTACCCAAGCTCGCCGAAGTCGCCAAGGGTGACGTCGCCTTTTCGGTGGGGTTGATGGTGCTTCTGATGGTGGTGACGGTGGTGTACATGCCGATCGCGCTGCCCCTGCTGCTCGAAGGTGTCGAGATCAACGCATGGGAAATCGCTTCGTCGCTGATCTTCCTGATGATCCTGCCGCTGGCCATCGGGCTGTTCTTCAAATGGCGCTACGAAGGTGTCGCCGACACGCTGAGCCCGCTGCTCGGGCAGGTCTCCAGCGTGGCAATCGCCCTCCTCGTCGTCGCCGGGGTCATCGCCAACTGGAGTGCGATCGTCGGCCTGATCGGCACCCGGGGCATCGTGGCCGCCGTGGTGCTCATCATCGGAGGCCTAGTGATTGGTTACGTGAGTGGCGGATCACAATCCGGCACTCGTTCGGTAATGGGGCTCGGCACCGGGCAACGAAACCTCTCTGCTGCCTTGGTGGTTGCGGCACAGAACTTCTCCGACGACCCCGACGTGCTTGCTTTCATCATCGCCGCCGCGATCATCGGACTTGTGCTGCTCATGTTGGCCGGCGGGGAGCTGGGTCGTCGCGTCGAGGAATCGAACTAGGCGTCGTACGTGTCTGGGTAGACCGTGGCGGTATGTTGAGACACGAACGATGCGCCGAGCGGTAGATTCCTGCCACCTAAGGAAGGACATCGTGCCGGCCAAACGCATCCAACAAATCGCCAGGGCGAACGCCACCTTCCTGGCCTTCATCGATACCTGGGACCGTTACCGCCACGATCCGGAGGTGTCGGATTTCGCCTTCGGCAACCCCCAGGAGGTGGCCGTCGATGGCTTTGCCTCGGCGCTCATCGACGTGGCCACACCTCTCGACAAGGATCACTACGCCTACAAGCGATCCGAGGACGAGCCACGCCGGTCCGTCGCCAAGCACCTCGAAGCCTGGAGAGGCCAGCCGTTCGAGCCCGAAGACATCGCCATGACCCCGGGGGCATTCGGAGCGATCGCCGTCGCCCTAGCGGCGCTGGTTGATCCCGGTGACGAGGTCGTCTACTCCATCCCGCCCTGGTTCTTCTACGAAGCCATGATCATGTCTGTTGGCGCCACACCGATAAAGGTCCCGGTTCGTGAAGACGATTACGACCTCGACCTCGACTCCATCGTTTCGGCGATCACCGAGCGCACCCGGATGGTGATCGTCAACACGCCGAACAACCCCACCGGGCGCATCTACCCGCCGGCGACGCTACGGCGCCTCGCCGAGATCCTCACCGAAGCCTCGGAGAAGTACGGATCACCGATCTACCTGCTATCGGATGAGCCGTATTCGCGGCTCGTGTTCAGCGATGCCAGCTTCACCAGCCCGGCCGCGTATTACCCCCAAACGCTCATCTCGTACAGCTACGGCAAGGTTCTGCTGACACCGGGACAGCGGATCGGCTGGCTGGCACTGGCTCCAACGATGGCCGACCGTGAAGCGTTGCGCGACGCCATTTTCATGGCGCAGGTCGCCGGTGGCTGGCTCTTCCCCAGTGCCCTCATGCAGTACGCCATCGATGACTTGGAACGGCTCTCCATCGACCTGGTCGAATTGGAGCGGAAACGGGACTGGTTCGTCGACGAGCTGACCGCGATGGGTTACAGCTTGCGATCGCCAGAGGGGACCTTCTACCTCTGGGTCAAGTCACCCGAGCCCGACGACGTCGCCCTCGTCGAGCGGCTCGCCGAGCAGAAGGTACTGGTCCTCCCCGGCACCACCTGCGAGTCGCCCGGCCACTTCCGCATATCGCTCACCGGCACCCCCGCCATGATCGAGCGAAGCCTGCCGGTGTTTCGGGCGGCCAGGGCGTGAACGGCTACCCGTCTGCTGGCAAAGGCTCGATCCCAACCATCCGCTAGATTCGAATGGCAAGCCCCAGAGGGGGCATAGCCGTGAAAAACAAGGAGATCACTCACCGCAAGTGGGCGGGTTTTCTCCATACCGCACCCGAAGCTGGCGGTGGGCTACCACTTCTTCAACGATTGGGACACTGCGCCCGAGATCCGCGACCAAATCAAGTCGATCTACGACGCACCAATCTTGCTTGCCACCGACGACATGGTGTTCAACGTCACCAAGGACTACATCGAGACCCGCATGATGGTCGCCGCCGAAGATATCTGGCCCCCGGGAGTCGACCGCCGAAGCCCTGGAACGTGAGCAGGTGGTGAGTTTCTCCGGCCGTGGCTGGCAGAGCGATCCCGAAAAGATGGCCGAATGGCTGGTAGAGGGCCAGCTGCACTTCGACTGGCGACCGTGGCCCGACACCGGCGCCGGCTTGCTGGAGTAGCCTGGCTGGGGCACATGAACATCGTCAACATGCACCGGGTGACCCGGCGAGCGTTCGTAACCGAGTTCGGTCGCGGCGTGTTCGCCATCGCCATCCTCGGCACCGGTATCACCGCGTGCACAACCAGCAGCGGCGGCTCGAGCACCTCCTCGCAGGATGCCACTCCTACCAGCGGTACCGACCCAACCTCAACCACGTCCGAAGAAACCACCACCAGCGAGGCCGGGTCGGAAGCTGCCAGCGGGATCAGCGTGACCAGGGTCAACCTCGGCAATGTCTCTGCCTACGTTCTGGTGCGCGGTGCGGAAGCCGTCATCGTCGACACCGGCAACCCGGGGAACGAGGGAGACATCGAGGCCGGGCTCAGCGAGGTCGGTCTCGGCTGGAACAACGTGGGCAGCGTGATCCTCACTCACCGACATCCAGATCACATCGGCAGCCTGGGACCGGTGATGGACAATGCGTCGCAGGCGTTTGGATATGCCGGGGAAGCCGACATCCCCTCCATCGGCTCACCCCGCCCGTTGACTCCTGTCGGAGATGGGGACACGGTCTTCGGCCTTTCGATCGTCGAGACGCCGGGTCACACCCCTGGGTCGATCAGCGTCGTCGATCCACTTGCCGGTGTCGTTATTGTCGGTGACGCCATGAACGGCGCCGGCAGCGGTGTAGCCGGCTCCGACGGCGGCGTCGGCGGTGCCAACCCACAGTTCACCAGCGACATGGCCCAGGCCGCAGAGTCGATCAAGAAGCTCGCCGCTCTCTCTTTCGATTCGATGTACTTCGGCCACGGCGACCCACTCGAGGGCAACGCGTCACAGATGGTCGCCGAGCTCGCCGCCACGCTCTAGGAGAGCCGGACGTCCATTCCGCGGGCTCACACCGTCATATACGGGGCCACCAACCCAGGGTACGCGGATTCTCCATTCCGCGGGCTCACACCGTCATATACGGGGTCACCAACCCAGGGTACGCGGATCAGCTACGCAAGCGGCAGCCGCCGAGTGTCGCGCACTTCCTAAGCTCGCTACCGGGAGTGGGCTAAGGCGAGGAACCCATGAAGCTCGACGGAGAGTCGCTCGACGCGAAGTCTTGGCTGGTAGCCGCGGGGAGGCCGTCTGAGCCGGGTGATCCGCTCAACACGCCGCTGGTCCCGGCATCGAACTTCCTCCTCGGCGAAGGGGCCGTCTACGCACGGGAAACGGGAACACCGACCTGGGCTGCACTCGAGGCTCTCGTCGGCGGTCTGGAGAGCGGCAAATCCGTGGCGTTTTCGTCCGGCATGGCCGCCGTCGCAGCTCTCTTCCAACAAGTCCCTGCGGGTGCAACGATCGCGATCCCACGGGATTGCTATCAGGGGGTCCTCGGACTTGCCAGCGATGGCGCCGAGCGCGGTTTATGGGATGTGCTCCATCTGGAGGTCGATGACACCGCCGCCTGGATCGATGCCGCCAGTCGTGCCGACCTTATCTGGCTGGAGTCTCCGTCGAACCCGATGCTCACCGTCGCCGACCTCGAGACGATCTGTGCCGCTCCTCGAAAACCGGGCTCGATCCTGGGCGTGGACAACACCTTCGCCACGCCGTTGAACCAACAGCCGCTCGAGTTGGGCGCCGACGTGTCGATGCAGTCGGCGACGAAGTTCATCGGTGGCCACTCCGATCTGCTGACCGGGCTCGTCACGACCCGGGACGAGGAGCTGCTCGGCCGCCTCCAGAACACCCGCATGCTCGCCGGTGCAACGCCGGGGGCCTTGGAGACGTACCTTGCGCTGCGGGGCGCCCGCACCATGGCGCTTCGACTCGCCCAGGCCCAGGCGACGGCGGAGGTCCTGGCTCGACGACTCGAGACACATGGCGCCGTGGGCATCGTCCGCTATCCGGGGCTGCCCAGTCACCCCACCCACGAAATCGCCGCAGCACAACTCGGGGGCTACGGCACCATCATCTCGTTCGACGTCGCCGGTGGCGCCGCCGCTGCCGACAGCGTGTGCCAAAACACCCGGCTCATCCGACACGCCACCAGTCTCGGAGGCGTCGACTCGACGATGGAACGACGAGCCGCCAACCCCGGGCAGGAGCACGTGCCCGAGTCGATGCTGCGTCTCAGCGTCGGCATCGAAGATACCGAGGATCTGTGGCGCGACCTCGACCGCGCCCTCAACACGTCGGACCACTGAGGGCGATTGACAATCAGACCTCGGCGTCCTCGAGATCCGGCGCCGGCGACCGGGTGGGTCCGGCCATCACCTCCACGAGCACGACGATGACAAGCACGACGGCGAGGGTGGCGATCACGAGGAGACCACTTGGAGCGGGCCCGAAGAGCACGAACAGCAGACCAAGGGTTACCACGACCACCTGAATCGTGCGCTTCCACTCGGCAAGGAACGTCGTGAACCCGCTCGGCTCCTCCTCTGCAGGTCTCCTCCACCCGTCGATCGTGTCTGCGCCCCACGACCTCAGTCGCTGTGCACGCGTCGACGGACCCATCAGCCATGCAACGAAACCGACGATGAGCGCGATCACCAACAACGCCCACGTGACAGAAACAAGCCTGCCGATTGCCGCATCCCAGACGGCGCCGCCGGCCTCCCGCGATAGGTCGTCTTCGACCCCTCCGAGTACGGCGTTCTGCGTCACCCGGTTCGCCGCCAGTTGGATCAACAGAGCAATCGCCGTTGCGAAGCCCAAGAAAGCCACCATACGCCGCCGATCGGTGGCAACCCATATCGCGGCGGCGATCAGGAGCAACGCCACCACGGGGAGGACCCAACCGACGGTGCTGATCCCCTGGGCCACCGTTTGGGCGGCCGCAAGGTCATCGCTCTCATAGATGACGATCGAGCCCAATTCAAGGTCGATATCCGGCAGATCGACCCCGCGAGCTTCAACCCGTTCGACAACCACGGTGGCTATCTCGTCGAGGTTGATGGCAATCTGCCCATTCTCGCTTTCCAGAGCCCGGTCGTTGCCGGTGAGGACGGCGCTCACCGCCCTGTGTGTGCCACGCAGAGCCACCGTCCACGCGGTGGTGACGGCATCGGACTGGATGACCTCGTTGGCGGCTCGGGCAATCAGCTGCTCGATCGAATCGGTGAGTGGGGCGGCCAGAACGCTCAGCTGATCGGGCAGGCGGTCGGCGACGAACGCCTGCACCTCTCGTCCCTCGACGATACCGCTGGCGACACGTACCGAGATGAGTCCGGCCACGGCATCGTGCCGGGGAAGCCGTTCGAACGTGGCGACAAACTGGTCCTCATCTTCGAGGGTTGTCTTGAGCCACAACGCATCGGCGGCAATGACCAGGGTGAGGACGGCCAACACGGCAAGCACACCGGCGAGCACCCTCCTCCACATCGGCTGGCGTTCCTGTTGCGCGTCGAGTTGCGCCCGGAGTGTCTTATTTTCTTCCTTCAGCGCAGCGAGGTCGGTCAGGTCGACAACGTCCTCAGCCGGTGCTTTCAAGTCGTCTGCCATGGGTACCCTCCCTTATAAGCCGACCCAACAGCAATGGGCTCGGCCGCCGTCCCCAGGGACGACCCGGTGGATTCTAGGTTCGGCCGGGCGCGGGCCGCTCCGACCAGGCAAGATCAGTCCCCGGCGAGCCGTTCCCTCAGTGCCTGGACGGCCTCGAAGTAGCGGTCCATCTCGGCGACGTAGGCCTTGGCGTCTTCTTTGAACTCCTCGCCCAGGTCCTTGTGTCTGAGACCCAAGGCCTGTACCGCGAAACGGGCTCCCCGCAGGTAGTAGGGAAGACCGTCGAGCGGCATCGCCTTTTTCCCCGGCTCGGGTGTGCCCGGCGTCGGCGCCGGCTGGGTGGTTGGGCCAAGGCCGAGACCCTGCACCACGTCGAGCACATCGTCCTCGGGAAGCCGGTCGGCGTAATCACGCGACACGAAGCGGAAACCCTCGTTACCTGCGCTGTCGACCACAATCATCGCGGGACGGGCCAGGTTGCGTGGATCGTTCGGGTCGGCCACACCGAACGGCTCGATCGCCAGCGACCGGTCCGGATCGGAGAGCAGTGGGAACGGGATTTGAAGGCTTGCCACGGTCGCTGCATGCTGACCTACGGAGTCCACGGAGATGGAAACGATCCGGACGCCGGCGTCGAGGAACTCGTGGTGTCGTGAAGCCAAGCTGACCAGCTGGCCGGCGCAGTACGGTCACCAGTCCCCGCGATTGAACACGAGCAGCATCGCCGCATCCCGGTGCTCGGACAGGGTCCACGGGTCGCCGGCCTGATCGGGCAGCGTGAAGTCGGGGAGAGCCATCGACGCTGATCGTAGAACGGTCGGCGCCGCCTTGCCGCCACAGGGTCCGGCCTATCCGACCGGATACAGGGGCCCGTGCCCCGGCACGATGATCGTGGCCAGCTCCAGCACCCGGGCGCGGTGCTCCTCGAGCAGGTCGGGGTCGGTGGCGAGCCGATCTTCGCCGGCACCCTCGAACACCCATAGGTGAGTCAGTGCTGCCACGCCATCGTCTGTGTCCACCAGGGTGGTGATGTCCTGCGGGGTGTGGCCGGGTGTCTCCAACAAGCGAACGCCTTGGGAAAGCTCCACGCCCTCCGCGGCGCGTGGGGTCCACTGGTCATGGTGGTAAATGGCCCAGTGGTCGTGGATCCGCACCTCGGGAAAGAGGGCGATGTTGATCGTGTGGTCGGGGTGATGGTGCGAGATGATGACGTCGGTGACCTCCTCGACCGACACCCCGTGTGCGGCCATCGGATCAAGGATCGAAGCGCGTGACGGCACCATTCCCGGGTCGACGACGGCGACCAGATCGCCGTCGCGGATCAAGCTGACGGTGCTGGCGACGCCGTTGCCGCCATACCCATCGAACAGCACGTCCAGTCTCGCCACGAGTCTCCTCCTTCGTCGTTGCCCAGACGCAGTCTGGCCCATCGGCCAACGGTGACAGTCCGAAGAAGCAGAGCACCGCTCTAGGGTGGTATCGATGCAGATACACATCAGCGACGACGCAATCGAATTGGCTCGCAAGAAGGGCGGTCTCATCGCCCTCGACTTCATCGCACCAGTCGGCTGAGGAAAGCCGGCTGAGGTGTCGGTCGACACCAACACCCGGGGTAAGAACCTCGACCCCTACACGCGGGTGCGGCGCGACGACGTCGAGTTCCTGGTGCCGCGCAATCTGCTCCGTTGGGCGGCCGATCTCAACGTCCACACCAAGCGAACGCTCGTGGGAACCCGCTTCGTGGTCGAGGCCGGCCACGCCCACGGCCCCGGTTGACGACACGGTTGAGCCCCGGTCGGGGCTGCGAAACGGCGAACAGAGTGGGTTGATCTGGTCCTGTGTCCAACCCGGAGTAGCGCGTGCCGGCCGCAGGCGCCGTCAACAGATGTCTGCTGTAGGGCATTCTAGGTTGGGGCACATGGTCGGGTATCGGAGGAAAGTCGGTCCTCCTGGATAGGTTGACAACGGCGGGGCGTGCCTGGGCGACAGCCGCCGTCGCCGAGCCCAGTGCGGCGATCACCTTTCGGCGACCCGTTGGAGATACCGGATGAGGCTGCGGCACTGGGGTCACACCGTCGCTCGCCGGGGTCACCTGATGGTGTACCTGCTTCCTCCCTCGCGGAAGGATTGGGCCCGTGCCCTGCTCGCCGAGCTCGAAGAGATCGAGCGGGGTCCTTCTGCGCTGCGCTGGGTGCTCGGAGGAGGCAGGGTCGTTGCCCGCGGTTGGATCGGATCGATAACGGGAGAAGACAACATGAAGACGGTGCTAGCAACGCTTTCGGTCATCAACGGCCTGATGGGACTCACCCTGCTCGGGCTGTTCCTGTTTACGGATGACACCCCGCTCGTGGTGCCGGTGCTTGGCGTCGGGCTCCTCATCCAGGCGGGCTACACCCTGGCCTACATGGCTGGTGTGCTGGAAGCCCTGGAGCCATGGTCGCAGCGGGCGCTGCTTGCGGGCCAGACGGTCGCAGTGCTCGTCGGCTTCTTCGGTTTTGTCGCATCCGCGCTGTACAACGTCGCTCCGCCCGGCGGCGGCTACGAGTACGGGCCGCTGACCATTGGAGCACTCATCGCCATGCAGGCATCGGTGGCACTCTGGATCTTCGCCGTGCAAGACCGACCCGAGCGAGCCCGCGTGGCGCAGCCATGACGCCGAGCGCCTGAGAACGCCGGTTAGATCCAGGCGCGTCGACATGGAGGCAACGGAGGCACTCGGCGTCGGTCAACGAGCGACACCCTCTCCTTGGCGGGTCACTCCACCGCCTCGAGCCCCGGGAGCGCACCGGGTGAGCCCGCGGGCGGTGGTTTTCTCGGCCCTTAGCGCGTCAGGCGTCGTCGCCGAGATGATCGGCCAGGCGCTGCAAGGACTGCTCCCATCGATCCGCCCGCTCCCGGAGCCACTCCGCCGTCTCCGTGAATGCCTCGGGCTGCATTGCGAAATGGACCTCGCGCCCGTGCTTCGTGCCGACAATCAGGCCGGCGTTTTCGAGCTCGAGCTGGTTCAAGCCGTGGAGGGACTCCTTCGGAACAGGTGCACGCTGATGAAGACGATCCAGACGGCCCAAGAGATGAAGGAAATTGCTCCGAAGGTTGCAAAGAAGTCGGCGTCACTTGCCACACCAGCGGACGTGTTCTGGATCCGTCCCGGGTCAAGACCGCTCCCAATTCACCCTTTCACGACGCCGAGGGGGCGGAGCCGGGCGACACGATTGGCGAGCCCGGCGGCCTCACATACCCTGACCACCTCGTCGACGTCCTTGTAGGCGTAGGGTGCTTCCTCGGCGAGCAGCTTTACCGACCTCGGCTTGATCGAGATCCCCGCCCGCCGCAGGTCGCGGCGCACCTCTTTGCCGGTCTTCACCTTCTTGGCGGCGCTCCGGCTCATCAAACGCCCGGCGCCATGCGCTGCAGAATCGAACGCTGGGTTCTCGGCAACCCCGTGCAGCACCCACGATGCCGTTCCCATGGAGCCGGGGATGAGCACCGGCTGGCCCACCCCGCGCAGATCCTCGGGCAGGTCGGGATGACCGGGACCGAACGCCCGGGTCGCCCCCTTACGGTGGACGCACAGCCGTCTCGTCGACCCGTCAACGGTGTGCTCCTCGACCTTGGCCAGGTTATGGGCCACGTCGAAGACCAAGGGCATGTCGACCGGTTTTCCAAGCGCATCGGCAAAGGCGCGCCGGGCCTCGTGGGCCAAGATGTGTCGGTTCGCCCAGGCGAAGTTGGCCGCAGCCGCCATCGCTCCCAAGTAGCGCTCCCCTTCGTCGGAGGCGACCGGCACACAGGCAAGCTGGCGGTCGGGGACGGTGATGCCGTGTCGGGACATCGCTGCGCCCATCACCTGGAGCTGGTCCTGGCAGGTCTGGTGTCCGAGGCCGCGGCTCCCACAGTGGATCATTACCGCCACCGCACCCTCGCGGAGCCCGTATGTCTCGGCGGCTACGTCGTCAACCACTCGATCGACCACTTGCACCTCGAGGAAGTGGTTGCCAGCACCCAGCGATCCCAGCTGTCCACCGCCTCTGTTCAGGGCACGATCGGAGACGAGATCAGGCTCGGCGCCCTGCGAGGTGCCCCGTTCCTCGCATCGCTCCAGATCGTCGTCGGTGCCGAATCCTGCGCCGACGGCGGCCCGCGCCCCGTCAATGAGCACCGACCCGACCAAACCGCGCCCGGCGATAGCGCCCTTGCCCAGACCGCGAGGGATCCGCTCGTCGAGCTCCCCCATGATGCGATCCCGGTGTCGATCGAATTCTTCCTGGGTGAGCTCCGTGGCCAATAGCCGCACCCCGCAGCAGATGTCGAAACCGACGCCTCCAGGCGACACAACACCGCCGGCGTCGATGTCGGTGGCGGCGACCCCACCGATCGGGAATCCATACCCCCAATGGATGTCGGGCATTGCGTACGACGCAGCGACGATGCCTGGCAGGTGGGCGACGTTGGCGACCTGCTCGATCGCTCGATCTCGGAGCACAGACTCCATGAGGGCATCGGATGCGAATATGCGTCCCGGGACCAGCATCCCCCCTTGGCGGGGAATCTCCCAGACGACGTCCGAGATGCGCCTAACTTCCATCCGCCTAGTTTGCCCACCAGACGGCGGTGCCGTCCAGTGGCGACGTCGCATACTTCTCTCAGAGGATCAGACGTCGAACCAGACCCTTCCATACCAGCCGTGATCGGTTCCGCTCACGGTGACGTCGTGATAAATGACCGCTGAGGCCGCATCGACTGGGCGGCTCTGCCAATGGCTCCGGTGCCTCGTTCCGAAAGCGGCTGCCGTAGGAGCCGGCGTCCACCGGGTGCGTCCAATAGCTCGGTCGTGGGGATTGGCGGCGTACGTCGCAGAACTATCCTTCTCCTCGCCCCGGCCCCCTGCGACAGCTTCGGGTCACTGGGGCTGTTCTCCGTTGACAGCGAGGCGGGTCCTTACTACCAAGAAGTCGGGTGTGTCCGTGATCTGTGCCGAGTCGCAGCCGCGACGAACCTGCACCTAACCATGTATACGCCGAATTGGGGTTGGGCCCTCCAGGCCAAGGCCGATATATCGGTCCTGTCGTCATCAACGGCGACTCGATGCCACGGCTTGGTCGCTAGGTAAGTAGCTCACTGTAGATTCGGTCTATCTTCTGGGCGATACGGCGCCAGGCGTACTGTCGTTCGATCAGCCGTCGGCCGTGGCGCCCTCGCTGACGTCGGGTGGACTCGTCGGAGGCCGCCCGGACGATGGCGTCTGCGAGTTCAGTCTCGTTGTCCGGCGGCACCCGCCAGCCATTCGGCGCAGTCGGATCGGTGTTGACGAACGATTTGGGACCACCCGAATCCGTCGCGATTACTGGGAGGCCACAGGCCATGGCCTCCAAGTAGACCTGGCCAAACGGCTCATCGACCGAGGGGGCCACGAACACGTCAGCGCAGTTGAACCCCACAGCGAGATCCGCATGGCCCCTCCAACCGACGAAGAAGACCCCGTCGACACCCAACGAGGTCGCTGCCGTGTAGGGATGTTCGCCTTCCCACTCCCCCGGATACCCACCCCAGATGACCAACGGCGGTGGGTACGGTCCCAACGCTTCGCGGGCTGTGGCGTAGGCGCGGACGAGCAGAGGGACCCGCTTGAAATCTAAGAAGCGACCCACGAACAGCAGCACCGGGAGCAGCTCGCCGGTGGTCGGATCCAACATGAAACGGTCTATGTCGCTATCCGAGTACCGGATCGTGCCCGGCTGGCCGCTTTCATCCCACCCTCGCGGCTCGTCCACCAACCAGTGACGCCACTGGACCAACCGTTCACTCCTCGTCAAGCGGGTAGGTGCGAACCTGTCGACGTCAACTCCGTTTGGCACGACTTCGATAAGCGAAGGGTCCACCCCCAGCAGGTCGATTGCGAGCTGCCGATCTGTTGGTGAGATGACGACGAGACGATCGGCCCTGCGGCCAGCCCTCACCAGACGCTGATCCCACTCGGCCGCGTGCTTCCACCGCTCCACACCGCTGACACGGATCTCGGCCAGCATCTTCAGCTCGGTGCCATGCAGGTGCACAACAGTGGGTCGATCATCGAGAGCCGCGACCGCATCGTTGACATGGGTCAGGTGATGTATGTGGTACAGGTCTGGCAGCCCGACGCGTTCGAGCAGCGACTGCCATACCGCTACTTGGCGGTGGTAGGCATCGTCGTCCAAGGAGGCGAACACCCGGTCGGGCACGCCTGGTCGGTCCTCGAACGACGGGTGGATAGGCACAGGCGCAGCCATCGGGTCCCGTCCCTGTTCGAACCACGTCACCGCCTCGGTGAAGTCAAGCGCCTGTACGTTGAGGCCCGCGAAGAATGTCGCCGCATGCGAGGAAGATCCCGGCGGCCCGAGCGATCCGCTACACACCGTCAGTGCGTTCCCAAGCGTCTCGAGCGTTCCGCCCAGGTAGCGCACCACCTGCGCCGACCCACCCCGTGGATAGAACGCCAGCGTCATGAGTACTCGACGGCCGACCTTCACCAGCTCCATCCTTGTCGGACGAGCGAGCGTGCGTCGCCGTCGCGGCGAGCCAACCCCGCATCCACTGCCACGGGGTGTTCCTCCCACGAACGCGTGACCACTTCAATATCAGTCAACACGAGTGACTGCCCAATAGGCTCCTCGCGCTAAGGTAACCGCCTCGGACCAGAACTGCCCAGATCGCTACTTGGTGGCTCGAGACGTCCGCGATCTCGTCCTTCATGGCGCCTGGCACGCCCGGATGAACTCGAATCCCCAACCCTCTGATCCGTATATGGACGCACCCGTCCGTAGCCGTCCGTACCGTCCGGAACCAACCGGCTCGCTGTCCGCAGCCGTCCATAGCCGTCCGCAGCAGTCCACCGCGAATGGCTCCCGACTTGGCGCCCAACGCTCGCAAGGAAGACCGGTGAAAGAGAGTTCAGAAGGTCGATCATGGGAGGCCATTTCGTTTGTTCTCACGCTCGCACCCGACTCCAACATTGGCACATACAGTTGCGCCGTGTAGTCGGGCTTCGGCAGACTGCGTAGAACAGCTAGAGGGTTACATGTTCCAGCGGATCGACGGACAGCAGGTCTTCACGGTTTCGTTCGGCTCCGGTTCGGATGTCGTAGTTGGGGTGTCGGGCGGGTTCGGGACGTGGGAGATCTGGCAGCCGCCTTTTGAACTCCTGAGCGAGACGTACCGAACGATCGCATACGACCACTACGGGACAGGCCAGACACGAGTCCCTTCGCACCTCGTGACGTTCGAGAACCAGGTACAGCTGCTGGGTCGCATCTTGAACCAGCACACAACGCCCGACAGCTGTGTGTTGGCTGGCGACTCGTCGATGACCACGGTGGCCATTGAGGCAGCCCATAGATGGCCCGAGGCAGTGTCGGGTCTTGTGCTCGTATCGGGTGGCCTTGACTTTTCGCCTACGGAGGCGGTGACTCAGTTCGTCCAGGGTCTACGACACGCGTTTGACCCGACGGTAAAAGCGTTCGTCGAATTGGCCGTTCCTGAAGACTCAGACGGCCATCTCCGTAGATGGCTCCAGGACATCATCGCGCGCACCGGTGGAGATCGCGCTGCGGCTCTTGTCGAGTCGTTTTACGCGGTCGACATCCGGGACCGCCTTGGCGAACTCAAGATGCCCGCGGTCGTGATCCACGGCGAACTCGACGCGATCCCAACGAGTCCTCTGGCCGCTGCCGCTGCCGAGGAGATGGCACATTCGATACCGAACTCAGAACTCATCATCCTTCCAGACACGGGACACGTCCCAACTCTCACCAGGCCCAATGCAGTCGCTGAAGCAATCACCCAACTGCTCGCATAACCCGCACATCCAACAATCTGACGGTCATGGATTAGAAGGCTCTGGACCTCCCGCTGCTGGGATCGCAATGCAGAAAATGCCACCCGAACGTCATCCGGTGCATCAGCGGTCGCGCGACAAAGCCTTTTCCGCACAAGGCTTTACTGGCACGCCCGGAGCAACTCGAATCCCCAACCTTCTGATCCGTAGATGGACGCACCCCGTCCATAGGAGTCCGCAGGCGTCCATACCGTCCGGAACCAACCGGTTTGATGTCCATAGCCGTCCATAGCCGTCCGCAGCGAATGGCTCCCAACTTGGCTCCCAACGCCGCGAGGAAGGACCGGTATAGGGGAGCGAAGAATGCCGGTTCGGCTCGGAACGCAATACTCGAATGCACGCTGAACGATGAACGATGTGCGCCCGTTCAAGAAAGTGTGATGGCCGCGACACTGTCAGACCCGAGATGCTCACGTCACGAGTATCCACCATCCCGCCACACCCACAAGTGCAGCGATGGCGGTGGTAACTCGGAATGCTCGGAGCGCTGTCGCGGGACCCCTCGATGCGCCGACCGTGATGAGCCCGACAGTCGAGACCGAGGCCAGTGCAAGAAAGAAGGTGGCACCTGTTGCATTCGGCTCGACGATCAAGAGCATCGCAGCGAGCGCCGCGACAATCAGAGTCAACACGCTGCTCCGGGCATCAGTTGGGGTGAGCATGTGCACAAACAGCCGGTCGAAGGTCGGGACGAGAACCCACACGAGCAACACGGTCACCCCGGAGATGAAGGCCAGCGTCCCCTGATCTTCATCGCTGCTGGCTGCTTCCATCCACAACGCAGGAAGTGGGCCTGCAGCAACCATGCCAACCAACCCATACAGGATGGAGGCTCGCATACCCGCAAACGACACGGATGCCCCGAAAGCGACGCTAAGGAGGCCTCCGGCAATTACGCCCGAGAGGAAGACGCCCTGGCCCGGCAGCTCGCTCACCGCCTCGCAGAGAGAAGTCTGACAGCCGACGCGCAGCCAGGCCTGCACTAGATACAGGCCCAGAGCTACCAACCCACCGGCGACAGTTCCTGCGAACATCGCCGGTCCGAGTTGCAGTCGAATCGCCCACTTTTCCAATCGTTCGAGCATTCAGTT
>JADFIY010000162.1 GCA_022566415.1 Acidobacteriota bacterium | reverse complement strand
GGCACGGCGGAGGGGAGTATGTGAAGTGGGTACGTGGCGCCGCCGATGTCCAGCCGGCGGTCGAATGGCTCTCCGCGCACGCTCAGACGGTGCGGGTGATGCCCTTCCTCGACGGGATCCCGTGTTCGATACACGGGTTCAACACCCAAGACGGTACCGCCGTCTTTCTCCCGGTCGAGTTGATCATCTTCCGCCACGCCCAGGCACCGGAGTTCGTCTATGCCCGAGCGGCGAACTTCTGGAACCCACCCCAGACCATCCGGGACCAGATGCGTCGGGCGGCACGGGACATGGGTGCGCTGCTCTACCAGCGGGTCGGCTATCTCGGCGGGTTCGGCATCGACGGTGTAGCGACTCGAGACGGGTTCCGCCCCACCGAGCTGAATCCTCGGATCTCGGTCGGCCACTGGATCCAGGCAAGAGCAGCCGACGTACCGCTCGCCGGCATGGAGCGGCTGTTGCTTGCCGGTGACCTCGACGTGGCCGCCGCCGAGCTCGAGGAGGTGGTGGTGTCGGTCGTCGAAACGACGCGGGGTGGAGGCACGTTGCACCTGCTCGCCGGAGAGTATGAGACGGCCGAGACCGGCGTCGTGTTCACGGGTAGGGGGGCGGTAGCGGTCGACGCCGACGAGCCAAACGACGCCACCATGCAGATCGGCCCCGGCGCCTACGGCTCCATCATCATCATGCGCCTCGACCCGGAGCGGAATCCGGTCGGCCCGTCGATGGCACCGCGAGCGCTGGACGCCATCGCCCTCGCCGGCGACCTGTGGGACATCGAGGTTCCTCCACTAGAGCCCGCACCTGACTTCTTTTCAGAGCACGGCTTGGAGCAGCCATAGCGCACCCATTCCGGTGACGATGGTGGCCGCCACGCTCCTGGTGCGCCACGCCACCGCCAGCGCGATCACGGTGGCCAATGCGCGCGGGTTCGCTCCCGGTGCGAGGACGAGATCTCCCTGCTGCAGAAGCACCGCAGGGGCGACGAGGGCGGCGAACACGGCGGGGGGGACGTAACGGAGCGGCAGCAGCGCCCATTCGGGAACCGCGCGCTCGCCGACGAACCCGATAAGCGAAAAGCGGAGCAAGTAGGTGCCAATCCCGATGATGAGGATGGCCACGGCCGCGCTCATCGCATGATCCTGTGTGCCAGCACGCCGGCGGCGACGCCGCTCAGCGCGCCGATGATGAGGCCGAGCCCGTAAGGAGCCGGGGCGGCGATCACGGCGATTGCGCCACCGACGATGGCGGCGACGAACTCGGGCCGACTGTGCACCGTCAGCACCAGCAACGCCACGAACACCAGCGGGATGGCGAACTCGAGCGACAACGATTGCGGCAGTTGCCCCCCGACAACGATGCCGGTCAGGGTGGCGAGCTGCCACGACCCCCACAGGGTGAGGGCGGCTCCGGTGAAGAACCGCCGCTTGTACGCCGGATCGGTGACTTCCTGGTATCGAACGATCGACACCGCAAACGCCTGGTCGGTCAGCACATAGGGGAGGGCATATCGCGCCCAACGGGGGAATTCGCTGAAGTGTGGAGCCAGCGCCGCGCTGTACATCACATGTCTGGAGCCGATGACAAGCGCGGTGGCGATCACCACTGCTGCCAGCGCACCTTCATCGAGGAGCTGGATGGTGGCCAGCTGGGCTGCCCCGCCGAAGATGATGATCGAGGTTGCATATCCGAGCGCAGGCCCGATCGAGGAATCAGCGGCGATGATGCCGAGCACCAGCCCGAAGGGAACGACGCCGATCAGCAGCGGTGACACTGCCTTGGTCCCGTCGACAAACCCTTCCCTCAACTGCATCAGCGGAACCTTCTTGGGGTTGGGGCACGATAACGAGTCGCAAGTCGCAAGTCGCAAGTCGACTGGGAGCGAGCGCAGCGAGCGACTCCTACGGCAAGTCCAGCTCGATGACGACGCCGTTGCCGTCTGCACCGTCGGCGACGACGCGAAGCTCGACGGTCCCCGATGGCCCGTCGGAGATCGTCATGGCAAAGGCGCGCCACACGTACTGCTCGGTCGCGGTCGACACCGACCGGGACACGGCCACCCCGCCCCCGTCGCTCAGCGTCACGGAAACCGCTTCTATGCCGGGAGCGGCGTACCCGACCACCTGGACAGGGTACAGACCGGGCCCAGGGAGGGGACTGGCAACCACCAGCCCATCTCCGGTGTCCGGTGCGCTCCCGAGCGGGTCGTCAGATATCGGTCGCAGATCGACGACGAGCCGCGAGGGGGAGGAGGTGGTGAACGCCCGCGCCGCGGCGCGCGCGGCAAGGTGCACGTCGACTACGAGGCCGTCCTCGATGCCCTCGACAACGTAGATCCGGTCGACCAGGGACCCGGTGATGACGCTGTCGCCGATGGCAGACGCCTCTACCTCGTCGGGCAGCGAGATGCGCACGATGCCGGAATCCGGTGCAACGGTCACCCCGACCGGGCCGAGGCGTGTGGCCGGTGATCCGCCGTCGGCGAGGAACTCGATCACGATCCGCTCGCACTCCTCCTCCCCCTGCCAACGGATTCCACCGATCGTGGTGGCGTCAGGCCGCGGGCTGTCCAGAGCGGCGGCGATGCCTTGCGCGGCGAAGGGGAGGGCACCGGCGAGACAGTCCGGTACCGCGGCCGGTGCAACGGTTGTCGACGTCGGTACCGGGGCGGTCGTTGTCGGCGAGTCGGCCGGCTGTGACGGGGTGCATGCGGTCAAGGCGACCGTGACGACCACTACGGCGGGGGCCCAACTCATGGCGGCGAGCCTACCGGTGCAAGGGTTTTCGCGGTCTTTCTTGCGACGCGCCGACCGACGAAGACGGCGCCACCGAGCCTGACTTTGCCATCGACGTCGAGGAAGGCGTCACCGAGATGCCGGGAGTGTGATAGCTTCGCTCGATGTCCTACCCGGCACCAGAGCCCGACTACGCCCTACGCCTCCTCGACGGCGATTTGCCTGCCGAACCTCTGTTCGCTGAAGCAAGCCGCCTCCGCGACGAAGGCAAGGGAAGAACCGTCACCTTCAGCAAGAAAGTATTCGTCCCGCTGACGACCTTGTGCCGGGACACCTGCACCTATTGCACCTTCGCCAAGCCGCCCGGCGCCGGTGGCGAGTACCTCACCCCGGAGAACGTCATGGCGATCGTTGCCGCCGGTGAGTCCCATGGCTGCACCGAGGCGCTGTTCACGCTTGGCGACCAGCCGGAGAAACGTTGGGAGGCGGCCCGCAACTTCCTCGCCGACCGTGGTCACGACACAACCCTCGACTACGTCCAGGCGATGACCGAACGGGTAGTTGCCGAAACCGCGGTGTTCCCACACGCCAACCCCGGGCTCATGAGCGAGGACGCCCTGCGGGCACTGCGACCATCCAATCCGTCGATGGGGCTCATGCTGGAGAACTCGTCGCCACGGCTCATGGAGCCGGGCATGCCACATCACAACTGTCCGGACAAGGAGCCGTCCGCTCGGATCGCTACCATCGTGGCGGCGGGAAGGGCGAAGGTGCCTTTCACCACCGGGATCCTGGTCGGGATCGGAGAGACGCCCGCCGAGGTCGTGGACAGCCTGTTCGTGCTCGAAGAGCTCAACAGGCGCTTGGGGAACATCCAGGAGATCATCGTCCAGAACTTCCAGCCGAAGGCCGACACCCTGATGCGGAACGACCCGGCGCCGAGCGTCGAGTACTTCGCCAGGGTGGTGGCGGTTGCCAGGTGGATCTTCGGGCCGGAGATGAACCTCCAGGTGCCACCCAACCTGACCGCCGACTTCGGCATCTACCTCGACGCCGGCATCAACGACTGGGGCGGGGTTTCACCCCTCACCATCGACTGGGTGAACCCGGAGGCGCCTTGGCCGCATCTCGACCAGCTCGAGTCGGCGACCCAGGCGAGAGGGTTTGAGCTGAAGCAGCGCCTCCCTGTGTATCCGGAGTTCATCACCGAGGAGTGGATCGATCCCGGTCTCATCGAACAAGTGCGCTCGGCTGCGGACGCCGACGGGTACGCCGCCACGACAGAGCGGGCATCTGTATGACCACCGTCACCTTCCTACGACTGCGACCGGCCGAGCACCCTTCAGAGAAGTGGGCTGCGGCGCGGCACCGCGAAGGTTCGACCACGGTGGAGGTAGACGACCTCACCGATGCCGACCGCAGCTCCGTCCTCGCCGGCGGCCTGCTGCCGGTGACGGCCGGCACCGGTGGGTCGACACCGGTCGGCTATGTCGCCGAGCCGGCGGACGCCATGGAACTGTTGTCCGAGGGGGTTCCTGGCTGGCGAATAACCGTTGCCGCCACCGACGACCGAGAAGCCACCCTCGATGCGCTTGCCAGAACCGAGGCCGCATATCTACGAGTAGGACGGAGCCGCGTCGCATGGGGGGTCGAGTTGGCGATTCTTCCCGGTATCGACACCAGTGTCTCCGTGTTCGTCGACACGGTCGAGGACGCGGTTGTCGCGGCCGAAGCCGGAGCCACCGACCTGCTGCTTCGTGCCTGGGACACCGAATCGCTGGCCGAGCTTCGCGATGCGCTCTTCGGCTACTCGTTCGTGGAGCGGACCGCGCTGCCGCCGGGCGTTCCCATCGACGAGGCTCGGGAGCGGCTGGATCGGGACCTGTTCAAAGCGTGGCTCGACCAGATCGACGGCGCAGGAACCGCCAGGCCACGTACCGAATGGGCACCGGGCAAGGACCTTCCAAGCCCTCACCCACCGGCACGGTTCTCCAACCAGTGGCCCGATGCTGGATGGCTCAATGCGACGAGCCAGGGGATCGAGGGCGCCTCCCAGGAGGTTCGCCTCATCCTGGAGCGGTCGCTCGACGGCGCCAGGCCGACTCGGGACGAGCTGGAGCGACTGTTCCTGACCCGCGGCGCCGAGGTCGACGCCATCGCCAGCGTCGCCGATACTCTGCGGCAACGCACCAACGGCGACACGGTCACCTACGTCGTCAACCGCAACATCAACTACACCAACCAGTGTTACTTCAAGTGTGGGTTCTGCGCCTTCTCCAAGGGCCCACGGTCGCTCAACCTGCGCGAGGACCCGTACCTGCTGACGATCCCCCAGGTGGTCGAGCGATCCGTCGAGGCGTGGGGCCGGGGAGCAACCGAGGTGTGCCTCCAGGGAGGCATCCACCCCGAGTTCACCGGCGAGTTCTACGTGACCGTGGTCGAGGCGATCAAAGCGGCGCTGCCGGACATGCACATCCACGGTTTCACACCGCTCGAGGTGTGGCAGGGTGCCGACACACTGGGGATGCCGGTGCGCGATTTCCTGATCATGCTGCGCGACGCAGGGCTGGGCACCCTCCCTGGAACCGCGGCCGAAATCCTCGACGACAGGGTGCGCGCCCACCTGTGCCCCGACAAGATCCGGACGTCGGAATGGGCGGAGGTGATGCTCACCGCTCATGAGCTCGGGCTGCGTTCGACGTCCACCATCATGTTCGGCCACATCGACGACGCCGCATCCTGGGCCAACCACCTCGAAGTGTTGCGAACGATCCAGGAGCGGACAGGAGGCTTCACCGAAATCGTGCCGCTTCCCTTCGTGCACATGGGTGCCCCGATCTATCTTCGTGGCAGGTCGCGGCCCGGCCCCACCTGGGACGAGATCGTGCTCATCCATGCGGTGTCTCGGATCGCCGTGGACGGCCTGATCGAGAACATCCAGGGGTCGTGGGTCAAGCTCGGGCTGGACGGGGGAGCCAAGCTGCTCGATGCCGGGTGCAACGACCTGGGGGGGACGCTGATGGGCGAGCTCATCTCGGCCGCCGCCGGCGCGTCGCACGGTACCGAGACCGCGCCTGAGGACTTCGAGGCGGCAATCAGATCCGTCGGCCGCGTACCGCAGCAACGCTCGACGTTGTACGCACCGGTCGAGGC
>JADFIY010000161.1 GCA_022566415.1 Acidobacteriota bacterium | reverse complement strand
CGCGCACCACCGGCCTGGCAGAAGAGACGCGCCACCCGACGCGTCGGTGAACCGTCCTGACGACTCATATGCCCTCGGCATCCTTCAGCGTCGCCAGCAGCCGGCGAGGAATCAGCGCCGCCAGAGTTCCCGATTGAACAGGATGAGGATGGGCAGGATCTCGAGACGGCCGACGATCATCAGCGAGGCCAGGAGCCACTTGCCCAGGGCGGGCACGACGAGGTAGTTGTCGCTGGGCCCGAGCAGGCCCAGCGCAGGGCCGATATTGCCAAGCGCCGACGCCACCGCCGAAACGGCAGAGATCGGGTCGAGTTGCGGGTCGCCCAGCGAGCCGATGATCGCCAGCAGGAACGTACCGGTCATGAAGGCGAACATGTACAGGAGGAAGAAGGTTTGGATCGCCTCCACGATCGTGTCGGGCACCGGCTTTTTCCCCACCCGGGTCACGAATACCCCGCGGGGATGGATGAGGCGGCGGACGTCCATCCGCGATGCCTCGTACAGCACCTCGAGCCGGTACACCTTCAACGCGCCCGACGTCGATCCGGCCATGCCTCCGATGAACATCAGGCCCACGACCATGACCTGGAGCGCCGGTCCCCACAGCCCGAAGTCGACCGTCGCGTACCCGGTGGTGGTGATGAGTGAGGACGCGGTGAACACCGCGTTGCGGATCACATCGACTACGGCCCCTCCCCAGGTGCCGATCGCCATCAGGATGGCAGCCACCCCGATGATGGACAGGTACAGGCGGAGCTCGGCGCTCTTCCAATAGACTCGAGGGCTGCGGGCGGCTCGGAAGTGGAGCGAGAACGACACCCCGGCGAGGAGCATGAAAACGATGACGACCGACTGCGAATAGTCCGAGAAGGCGCCGAGCGAGCCGGCGCTGGTGCTGAAGCCGCCGGTCGATAGTGTGGTCAAAGAATGGTTCACCGCCTCGAACAGGCTCATGTCCCCCACCCAGAGCAGGATGGCTTCGATCGCGGTGAGCACGACATAGACGAGCCAAAGGCGTTTCGCGGTCTCTTGGAAACGCGGCGTCAGGCGCTCTGGAGTGGGTCCCGGGCTCTCGGCGCGGACCAGTTGAACCGCTCCCAGTCCCAGCAGCGGGAGGATCGCCACCGACAGCACGACGATCCCCATGCCACCGATCCATTGCGTGAGCGAACGCCAGAACTGGATTCCGTGAGGCAGCAGGGCCGGATCGGGGATCACGGAGGCGCCGGTGGTGGTGAAGCCCGCCGCCGACTCGAACACGGCGTCTGTCAAGTTGCCGATCGAGCCGGTGAACAGGTAGGGCAGCACTCCGAAGAGAACCATTGCGGTCCAGGCGAGACCTACTGCGGCGAAGCCTTCCCTGGCACTCAGTTCCCCCGGCCGATCGAAACTCCTCCACACCGCCAGCCCGACGACGGCGGTGACGACCGCCGCGGCCATGATTTGCGCAGCGTCGGACCACTCCTGATACAGGAGGCTGACCACGACGGCGGACAGCATCGACACCCCGACGGCGGCGACCACTGCGCCCACCACATGGAGCAGGTGGCGCAAGGACACGGTGTCAGCCGGACAGCTTCTCGGCTGCGGGGATCCCGTCCGGGAGCGCCACCGCGATCAGGTGATCCCCTTGCTGGATTTCGGTGTCCCCCCGCGGGACGAAGGCGACCCCATCGCGCTGGACGCCGCCGATGATCAACGACCGCGGGAGCTTGAGCTCGCGCAGGGTCTTGCCGATGGCGGGACTGTTCGGTCCCACCTCCAGTTCGATGGCCTCGGCGTCGGAACCGGGGATCGAGACCGCGGAGTAGATCAGGCCGCGACGGACAAACCGGAGGATCTCGTTGGCGGCCGACCGGCGCGGGCTCACCGTCGCGTCGATGCCGGCGCCACCCAGCAGACCGACCAATTCGGTGTTGTTGAAGCGGGTGATGACCTCGCCGGCGCCGAGAGCGTGTGCCACCTGCGACCCCAGGAGATTGTCGCTGTCCCATCCGGTGAGGGCGAGCACGGCGTCGGCGCTTCCAGCACCTTCCGATCGGAGGACCTTCGGATCGGTCGGGTCTGCGCAGACGACGACGACGTCGGGCAGGGCCTCGGCGATGTGACGGCACCGGGCGGGATCCGCCTCGATGAGCGTGGTCGCCACACCACGCTCGACGAGCATGGCCGCGGTCATTTGAGCGAGCCTGGTGCCGCCGAGAATGATCACAGTCTCCGCCGGACGATCTACCAGCCCGAGCAGTTCGTACGGTGTTTGGGTGTGACCCGCCTCCGCCATCACGAGCACATGGTCGCCGGCCTTCAGCTCAGTGGAACCGCGGGCGATCATGGTCTCTCCGTGGCGGATGACGGCCAACACCAACCAATCCCATTGTTCGACCGTCTCGCGGAGCTCGGCCAACGTAATGCCAACGACCGCCGACTCGGAATCGACATAGGCGCCCAACATGACGAGCCCGCCATCGGCGAACTCCACACGCTCGGCGACCCGACCGGTGCTCACCAGCACCAGCAGCTCGCGGGCGGCTGCCTCACCAGGGTCGATGACGAGGTCGACGCCGAGTGCCTCGACCTCGGCTTTCAGCTCCGGATCCTCGACCCTGGCGATCGTGATCGGGATTCCCAGCTTGGTGGCGGCGTTACACGCCAGCACATTGACCGCGTCCGATGAGCTGACGGCGACGAGGAGATCGGCCTCGCCAAGCCCTGCCTGCTCCAGCGTCGCCAACGAGGCTCCGTTGCCGGTAATGACCAGAGCGTCGAGCTCCCCCTCGAGCTGGGCGGCCCGCTCCGGATCGGATTCGATGACGACGAGGTCTTGGCCCTCGGAAGAGAACCGCTCGGCGAGATACGAGCCGACGGCTCCGGCGCCGACGATGATGATCTTCATGAGGTCGAGAGGTTAGGGCGTTGCGTCCGATTCCCTTTCGGATGTGTTGCGAGGCCGCAATCCAAGGTGTCGTTGCGTACGGTCTATGCCGCGAGCGTCGCCTACCGAGATCCCGTGGTCTGCGCGGCGGTCCGCGCCTCACACGGTGATGACGGTCTTTCCCTGGGCGTGTCCTTCTCCCAGGTACCGCATCGCTTCAGCGGCCTCGCTCAACCGGTAGCGGCGATCGATGACCGGCTTGACGGCACCGGACTCGAGCAGCTCACGGAGAACGACCAGGTCCTCTTGGTTTGCCTTGGCGACGAACCACACCGTGTTCTTGCTGAAGGCCATGGCCAACAGCCGGCCCAACAGCGGCACCATCGTCTTCGGTGCGCCGACGGCCACGTAGATTCCCTCCGGGCTCAACGCCTGCTTGCACTGAGACAGCGGACGGGTCCCGACCGTGTCCAGGATGAGGTCATAAGGGCCGCTCTGAGTGAAGTCCTCCGTGGTGTAGTCGATGACGTGGTCGGCGCCGATCGATCGAACCATGTCGACGTTCCTGGTGCTGCACACGGCGGTCACTTCCGCGCCGAACGACTTGGCGATCTGCACCGCGAACGTGCCCACGCCACCAGAAGCGCCGTTGATCAAGACGTGCTGCCCGGACTGAATCTTCCCGTGGTCGCGCAGACCCTGCAGCGCCGTGAATCCGGCGATGCCGACGACCCCCGCCTCCTCGAAGGTCACGTTGGCGGGCTTGTGTTCAAGGAGCCGCTCCGGCACCGACGCATACTCGGCGAAGGTCTTGCTCCCCTCGCCGAAGACCTCGTCGCCGGGTTGGAACCGCGTCACATCCTTTCCGACCGCCTCAACGGTCCCGGCCAAATCGGCTCCCGCAACGGTGCGCTTCGGCTTGAACAAACCTTCCGAAAGACGGGCGACGATCGGCGTGCCGGTCATCATGTGCCAGTCCGCCGGGTTGACCGAGGCGGCGCGAACCCGGACCAGCACGCGGTCGTCCTCGACCGTCGGCTGGTCGATGTCCCTGAGCTCGAGGACATCGGGTGAGCCGTACTCGTAGTAAACGATCGCCTTCATCTGGGTCTCGATGGTCATCTTACTCTCCATGACACATACGATGTAAGTTCGCGACCCGCAAGCTACATCTACGCCGTAAGTTTGTCAAGACCAGAGGGACGATCCTGGCCGTAACTTACTTTGTATGTTAGAGTCAAGCAAAGGAGGATGCAGATGGCTACGGAAATCGACACGACCACAACGCCCCGTATCCCCCTGACCAAGGAGCGGGTGCTGGCCGCCGCCGTCGCCCTCGCCGACAGAGACGGCATCCAGGCACTCAGCATGCGCAAGCTAGGCCACGAGCTCGGCGTTGAGGCGATGTCTCTCTACAACCACGTGGCGAACAAGGAGGCAATTCTGGACGGCGTCGTCGATGCCATCATGGAGGAGCTCGAAGAAGCTCTGGGCGGTTTCGATGTGCCAAGCAACGGATCCGAGTGGAAGGCCAACCTGCGTGGGCGGATTCTCACGGCCCGGGAGGTAATGCTTCGTCACAAGTGGGTGCCGGGTGTCATCGAAACCCGAACGACGATAAGCCCAATCATGATGCGTTACTTCGACACCTCTATTGGCATTCTTCGAGAAGGTGGCTTCTCCTACGACCTGCTTCATCACGCGATGCATGCGTTCGGTAGCCGCGCTCTCGGATTCAGCCAAGAGTTGTTCGAGCCAGACGGCGACGAGGACCCCGAGCAGGACGCCACCGTCATGCTCGAGCGTATGGCGGACCAGCTCCCCTACGTCGTCGGGATGATGGCGGAGATCGTCCACGATGACCCCGACTCCACGATTGGCTGGTGCGACGACCAGACCGAGTTCGAGTTCGGGCTCGATCTCATCCTCGACGGCCTCGAGAGGCTCCGGGACACGGCCTGATTCCGGTTGGTGGCGGTCACGCACAGCCGGGATCCGCGGTAGTTGAGAGCTGCATCTCCGAATGATGATCGGCTACTCGATCGAGCGGCCGATGCCGGCTCGGCAGCCACGCCGACCCAGCACGCTGGGGCACCTGAGTGTGGCGTGACCGGAGGTTCGCGATGGTTTGTTGCAGAGCCGCTCAGCATGAGGCTGACATGTCTGTCGAGCAAAGGTGTCCCCCGTGATGGACGCGACTTGGGTCGGCCGACGGAATGGGCCGGGTGGGGTTCTGGGCTGGTGTCGTTTGCCTAGCCATCTACATCCTTCTTGTACCGAAATTGCTCTAGGACCATCTTTTCTCTTGACAACCTTACGGCGTACGTGTTAACTTACACCATACGCTTACAACGTACGCCAAAGGGAAGAATCATGGAAGCTCACATCTACGACATTGCTTCAAACGCAGGCCGCGTTCTGCTCAACCCATTCTTGCTCACCATGCCCGTGATCGGCGCGCTTGCACTCGTGACCGGCCTCGCGGGCCGTGTGGCTATCTCCATCGAGGATCTGCGCTACATGTGGACGCGGCGTTCGCAGGCCACTTCGGCCCCGATGACGCAACGCGCCCCGAGTGTGCGGCACCGAGCGGAGGGTGAAATGATCGATGAACGAATCGAGCCGGGCAGGAACAGGCCCGACGAGATCGCCCGTCCGCTCCACGTGGTGCACGAGAACCCTCGGGTCATCGACGTCTCCGGATTCAACGTCGATCCTGCAGTGGTGGAAGAAGTTCTGAACCGCCGCCCCAAGGTGGCGTGAGCGACCGCGGCGTAGTCGCCCTCCACGCCTCGATCTCATTCGTCGTGGCCATCAGGAACCTCGGTCACGCAAAGGTCACCGGGGCCACAGTTGCCACTCCTGATCGGAAGTCGTCGAGGCCACGGAACAGTTCGAGCAGCTCGGTCACCGTCGGTGGTGTACCAGCCAGAGGTCGGCCACATTGGTGCCCGTCGGCCCGGTGATGAGCAGATCGTCGGTTGCGGTGAGATAGCCATGGGCGTCGTTGTCTGCCAGGGCGTCGATCG
>JADFIY010000160.1 GCA_022566415.1 Acidobacteriota bacterium | reverse complement strand
CGCCGCTCGCCCCAACCGCCGAGCAATACCCCGCAGCGACTCACCCGCCGCCAACCCTCGAGAGATCTCCTCCCGCTCAGAAAGCGACAACCGCACCGGCGACCACTCCGCCGCTGGCAAAGGCCGACGGAAACCGCCAGACACCACATGGGTCCGGATCGTCGACGGTGGCCGCCCCAACCGGCGACTGATCGACCGCAATGACTCACCCGCCTCGAACCGATCCCAGATCTCGAACTTCTCCGACTCCGACAACCGTCGCATCACACACCTCCACAACGAGACACCTCACTCTCGTCGAAGGTGGTGCAACGATCCCCTGACATCGCAGCCGTTATGGGCGGCTCTCTTAGTCCCGGTGCAGCCACTGTCCCGGTGACATTTGCTGCGTCGACCGGACATGGTGAACGGCGCCGGACGCGCACAGTCGGCCATGATTCAGGCGATGTCGTCCGGGAACCCGCCGTCGTCGCTGTGTTGTTCGAGATATTGTTCGATTTCTGCTGCAAGCTCTGCACTTGATTCGTCACCCTCGCGGTCGGCGAGCTCTTCGAGTTGTTTGACGATTGCTTGCCCCTGGGGTTGATCCTCGATGGCCTCGTCCAGGCGGCGGCGTTGCTCTGCTGCCTCGTCGACGAGAGACCCAGTCGGGAGGGGAACCCTCAGATGGCTCGTTACGCGATCAACAAGAGCGACAACTGCCGGGTAATAGATGCCTGCGACATAGTGGGGCACGCGGGCGTAAAAGCCGAACGTCGGGATGCCGTGGTCCTTGACGCGTCGGCTTATCGCCGAGGCGACCGCTGCCGGAACACGCATCGTTCCCTCCATACGGCTGCCCTCCTCGACCAGGTCGGGCTCGGATGCGGTCATGATCAGCGCGGTCGGCCGAGTGTGGGCTGCTGCCCACGGAATACCACCCAGCGAGATGTACTCGACGACACCGAGCCGTAGAGCGAGATCGGCGATCTCACCGCTGAGGCGCTTCCAGAGGCGGTCTGGCTCCGGGCCGGTGAGGATCAGAAGATCCCGGCCCCCAAGCACCTGGTGGCGTACCGTGATCTCGGGCCATTCGATGTCGTGCGGCACACCGTCGCGAATGTCCAAGGTCGGCCGGTTGGCCCGATAGTCGATGAGTTCGTCCGTGTCGAATCGCGCCACCACCTCAGCATCGCCCGCGAGATAATCGGCAGCCGTGGTACCCGCCGACCCTGCGCTGACCCACCCTTCGAACGCGGTGATGAATACTGGCTCGGTCAGCGCGTCGAGTTCTTCGATCTGGTATAGCGTCACGCGCTAGAGGCTAGAAGGGTCCCAAAGGCTCCGCTGACGAACTCTCTGCGACCTGCACCGCTCCCTGACATCGGCTCGCGATGATGCCCAGACCGACCGTGATCGGTTTGCCGGCCCGGTGAAAATTGCGGCCTTCATATCCGGAAATTAACCTTTTTCGCGGCATTATCCGACCCTCCAGAAGCCCAGTTCAGGTAGCGCATATGTGCCTGATAGGTCTGTAGGGGTGCTGCGGGGTTTGGTCCCGTAGCGTTGCGGGGGTCCCGGATGGGTCTGGCTCTCGATGTGCCTGCCGCCTTCGGGTTGGCTTTCGAACGAGCGGCCGAGCCCGTCTGGGGTCTCTGCTGGCGGTGTGGCTCGAAACAGGCGTAGCACCCATATTCGTATCAGGAGTGCCCACCGTCACAACCCACCGGCCCCTATATCGAGGAGGTGTGTGATGTCGGTGATGATTGGAATCGACCCCCACAAAGGGTCTCATGCGGCCGTCGCGGTCGACGAGAGCGAGGAAGCACTCGCCGAAGTCCAGGTGCGGGCCACCCGGCGCCAAACCATAGAGTTGTTGGGTTGGGCGCAACGGTTCCCTACCCGTAGTTGGGCGATCGAGTCTGTGAACGGTCACGGGTATCTGTTGGCGCAACAGCTGGTGGCGGCTGGTGAACACGTGGTGGATGTGCCGGCCACCCTGGCGGCCCGGGTCCGGGTGTTGGGCTCGTCCCGGTCCCAGAAGAACGACCCCAACGATGCCCGTTCCGTAGCGATCGTGGCGTTGCGCCAACCCGGACTCCGGGTAGTGACAGCGGAGGATCACGTGGCGGTGCTGCGGATGCTGGCGAGACGCCACAAGCAGCTCGCCGGGTTAAAGACCCAAGCCGCCTCCCGGCTCCACGCCGTGCTTGCTGCCTTGATCCCCGGCGGTCTCGGCAAAGAGATGGTGCCCCGACAGGCCTCCCAGCTGCTGGGACGTATCCGGCCAGCAACGATGATCGAAGCGGAACGTAAACGGATCGCCCACCAGCACCTCGCCGAGGTGCGGCGCCTCGAGAAAGAACTGAAAGCCTCCAAAGCGAGGCTCTCAGTGGCAGTAGAGGCCGCCGGCACCACGCTGACCGACATCTACGGTGTCGGTCCGGTCGTTGCTGGGTTGCTGATCGGATACACCGGGGACATATCGCGGTTCCCCACCAAGCATCACTACGCCACCTACAACGGCACCGCCCCCATCGACGCCTCATCGGGGTCAAGGAAGCGGCATCGGCTCAACCCGAGAGGCAACCGGATGCTCAACCATGCGTTGCATCTGATCGCCATCACCCAACTGCGCTACCCCGACACCCAAGGCCGCGTCTTCTACGAGCGGAAACTGGCTGAAGGCAAAACCAGCAAGGAAGCGATCCGGTCGTTGAAGCGGCGCCTCTCCGACGTCGTCTACCGCCACCTGGTCGCAGACCAACACAACAGTTAGGGGCCCGGGGGGCACCCAGGAACGTCTCTGACGCGTGCGTGGCCGGACTTGCATCCTGATCGCCGGCTCTTCCGCGCAGCCACCCCGGACCCGCCCCCAAACCCTACGCCAACCAGCACCAACCCGGCGAAAGCCCAGGTCACACCAACGCGCCCAAAAACCCCCCTTGACAACCAAACAGGCATCGATATGGGCGGCCTGGGAGCGAAGAAGGTACCGAGTTCCTGCGCGCGTTCGATGGTCGTGTGCAAGGGTTATTCGTCAAAGGTGTTGCGTTCACGCCTTGAGGTGGCAGCACATACGCGCTGGCTGGAAGATGGTTCGGGCGACCTCGGCAGAGTGTAGTGACAGGGCCGGGGTGACTGGCCCAGGTGTTCAAGAATGGGTCGCCCGGCTCATGCAGCGGCCATCTCCAGCGGCGATACTGCTGTGAGCGATCGCTATAAGGAGGTTGGGGGAATGGTTCGTCTGTGGACGGCCTGCCAGAGCCGGTTCATTCAGGATGAAGAGGGTGCCAGCATGGTGGAATACGCCTTGCTCGTCGCACTCATTGCCGTTGTTGTGATCGCAGCTGCCTTGTTCCTCGGCGAACAGATCAGCAGCAAGTTCAGCGAAGTCGGCGCCACGCTCGAAGCGAATTAGCCGACAACGCATAAGCGAAACTGGAAAAGGGGGTGTCCCAGCGGATGCCTCCTTTCCTCGTCTCGAATCTCAAGATCCGAGACACAGGCCGCGATCAGCGTTCAAGACACCTAGCGCATAACAGCACACATGGGCTCGGGATCTGCTGCGATAGCTGGGTTAATGGATCGGTTTCGTACCGGGAGGTGCGAAATGATGTTCCGGCGTGCTCGGGTCGATGAGCGAGAACTGCTCGATGAGATGACGCTTGCCGCCCAACTCGTCACAGATTTCGGACCCGCACGGCCTCAGCTGATTTGCCACCTGACGACCGGTTCTTGCCGGCTTAGTCGTAGAGGACCGCGGCGAGGGCGCGGTAAGCGCCTTCCGGGTGTGGTCCCAGGGCTTGGATCGCCACATGGTCGGCACCGGCGTCGAGGTGGGCCTCGATACCGGCTGCCACTGTGGCGTCGCCAGTGAGTATGAGCTCATCACGGAGCCGGTCGCTTCCGCCTCCGGCGAGGTCGTCCTCGGACCAGCCCTCTCGCAACAGGTTGCTGCGGTAGTTGACGAGCCTCAGATACCGGGCGAGGAAATCACCTGCGAAGCGTTGAGCCTCCGCCCTGTCGTCGCTCACCACGACGGTTTGCTCGGGGGCGAGCAACGGCCCGTCTCCGATGACGGTACGAGCCATCTTGGTGTGACGCGGTGTGGTCAGGTAGGGGTGAGCTCCGGCGGTTCGCGCCGCCGCCAGCTCAAGGACCCGAGGGCCGAGAGCTGCGAGGACAATGTGGTCGCGGGGCACCCCGGCGGCGTCGAGTTCGTCGAGGTAGCCGACGATGGTCGCAGAGGGGTTCCGGTATTCGGCAGTCGCCTCCGGGTGTCCGATACCGACGCCAAGCAGGAACCGATCGGGATGGCGGCCCTGGATCTGGTGATACGCCGCTGCGGCGCCGGTGGCCTCGTCACGCCACATGTTGACGATGCCGGTGGCCACCACCATCGACTCGGTGGCGTCGAGCGCCGCTTGCACTTCCGCGAGCTTCCCGGTGGGAGACCCGCCCACCCACAGTGCCCCAAATCCAAGGGACTCGATGACGCGTGCCGCGTTGGCCGAAACGTCACTCGCCAGGACCCAAATACCGAACCTTCCCAAGTCCATCACGGGTCGAGACTATACCCCACAGCCTCATCCGGTCGGGTTTGGAGCTTGGCACATAGGAGGGCGGCCAGAAATACTCTGGCCACCCTCTCTCGGACCTGATCGCGGGCGCATGACCGGCAACATGCGTGGGCTGACGCCTCGAGCCCCGGTAGCGCATATGTGCCTGATTGATGATGTGGGTGGTGCTGCGGGGCTTTTGGTCTCGTAGCGTCTCGGGTCTTGACGGGTTTGGCTCTCGATGTGCCTGGCGCCGACTTGGCGTCTTTGTAACGAACTGCTGGCCCGTCGGGACCCTTGGCTGCGGTGTGGCTCGAAAAAGGCGAACGCCAGAGGCAACCCGTGTTGTGATCAGGAGTGCCCACCGTGGTCGTCCATGTGACCTATATGAGGAGGTTTGATGATGGTCACCACGATTGGGATCGATCCGCACAAGGCAACTGTGATTTCAGGTGGTCATTGCAACGTTTCGGCGAGCTTGTCTGATGGTGTCATCCCGTTGAGGGTTTGTCGAGGCCGGGTGTTGAGTGAGTAGGCGGCCTGGTCGAGGTCTTCTTGGGTGAGTTTGGACATGTCGGTGCCTTTGGGGAAGTACTGACGCAGGAGCCCGTTGGTGTTCTCGTTGGTGCCCCGTTGCCACGGCGAGTTCGGGTCACAGAAGTAAACCTGGACCCCGGTGTCGACGGTGAACTGGGTGTGTTGGGCCATCTCTTTGCCCTGATCCCACGTCAACGACTCCCACAGGTGTTCGGGGAGTCGCTGCACATTGGCTGCCAAGGCGACCCGGACGGCTTCGGCGGTGTTGCCGTCCGGTAACGCGAACAGCATCACATATCGCGACCAGCGCTCCACCAGGGTCCCGATCGCGGTTTGGCGTTTCCCCATCAACAGGTCGCCTTCCCAATGCCCGGGCACCGCCCGGTCTTCGACCGCAGCAGGCCGTTCCGAGATCATCACCATGTCGCGGATCTGACCTTTGGTCGACTTGGGGCGACCTTGGGGCCTTCGGGTGGCTCTCCCGGTGCGCAGACAGCGCCACAATTCTTTCCGCAACGCCCCTTTGCCCTGTATGAACAACGACTGGTAGACGGTTTCGTGGCTCACCCGCATCTCCTCATCTGAAGGGTATGCCTCAACGAGCCACCGCGAGATCTGACGAGGAGACCACCACAACTCGAGTTTCTCCTCGACAACGGCCTGGAGCCGCAAATGGGTGGCGAGCTTGGCCGGCTTCGGACGCTGGGCTCGATGCCGCGACGCTCGATGCGCCACCCCAAGCTCGATACTTCAGGCGGCCACCGTTGCCCGCGACTTCACGCGACACCGTTGACGCTGCCCGCCCCAGTCGGCGAGCAATGCAACGCAGCGACTCGTCTGTGGCTAGCCCCCGCGAGATCTCCTCCCGCTCACCAAGCGACAACCGCCTCGGCGACCACTCCACCGCTGGCAACGGCCGACGGAACCTCCCAGACACCACATGGGTCCGGATCGTCGACGGCGGCCGG
>JADFIY010000159.1 GCA_022566415.1 Acidobacteriota bacterium | reverse complement strand
AATGGCGCGACGATCTTCACCGACAGCATGGGCCAGATCTCGTTGACCAGTTGGCGACCTTCCCGGGTGACGTCGACGATTACCGAGCGGGTGTCGGTCTCATCCGGGACTCGCAGTACCAGACCTCGTTTCTCGAGGCGCGACAGGATGGTGGATAGCGTCGCCGGGTTGGTGGTCAAAATGCAGAGACGTAGCAGCTCCGCCGGACTCATCGGACCGAAGTCCTCGAGAAAGGCCATCAGGTCCCACTCTGTGGCGTGCAGGGCGAATCCCTTGTCGCGAGGCGCCACCTGGTAACCCGGCTGGCTTCACCTACCGCCGACGGTGGAAGCGGCAGTCGGGCTCATCGTGATCGTCACGGGAGTCGTAGCTCGACTGGGTCGACGCCGGGCTGACTCGAGGGGGGCTGCCTTAGTGTTCCCCTTCGCCAGGGGCGGATTACGCTGCCTCCGGTCGGCGCTGCAGCCACACGTCGAGCTGGCGGTTGGGCATCTCGAGGCCGGCCTCGTCCATTGCGTCCTTGAGGCGCTCTCTGAGAGCCCGTTCGAAGGCCCGCCGGTGGTCGTGCTCGAGTCGGGTCGCCACCCGTAGCATGACGGCGTCGTCGCCGAGGCTCTGGACTCCCTGCACCACCGGGGCAACCAGGATATGGTCCTTCCACTCGTCCTCCTCCGCCAGGGACCGGGCGGCCTGCTCGAGCACTGCGCTGGCTTGGCGGAGGTCGGCCGAGTAGGACACACCGATATCGATGACAGCCCGGGACCAGTTCTGGGTCTCGTTGGCTACCCGGTGGATCTCGCTGTTGGGAATGTGCCATACCCTGCCGTCGGGAGCACGCAGCACCGTCGTCCGCAGGGTCACACGCTCGACATACCCTTCCACTTGGCCGACGTCGATGCGATCACCTACGCCGAACTGGTCCTCGATGATCATGAAGATCCCCTTCAGCACGTCTTCCACCACCGATTGAGCACCGAATGCGATGGCGAGGCCAGCCACGCCGGCACCGGCAATCAGGGTCACCACTCCGAAGCCGATGGTCTCGAGGATCATGATCGCGGCGATTCCGAACACGATCACCGTTGTGGTGCTTCGCATCAGCGAGGACAGTGTCGCCGCTCGTTCTTGGGACCGGTCGGAGGAGCGATCCGAGATGAGCTGGTCGTGGTCCTGGGTCACTGTCCCGATCTTGGTGGCGTATTTGGTGATCCTGCTCTTCAGCCACTTGTTGATGACCAGGGCGGCGGCCACGATGATCAAGACCTTGACCGGTGTGCCGATGAGCCACGCCAGGATCTCGGAGAGCCGTTCGTTGCCGGTTGCCTCGAACAGCCACTCGCACAAGAGACCCAGATTCTCACAAGGCTGACCCGATCCGCTGTCGGCCGCCGCCGATCCGTTCTCCGCCTCCTGAAACACGCCCAGCCAGTTCATCATCATCATCATCACCGCACCTCCTTGGTGATCTGTAACGGGTCGTCGATCGAGCGACCCGACGTGCGGCGCCGCCCGAACCCGCTCGATACTGGCACGCAGCGACGTCCTCGGGGTGCGGCATCTCGCCATGTCGGGCCAAATACGATTCGTACAAATCGGGGTCGCTGTTGAGCTCCATGAGGAGGTCCACGAGCTTCAGGCAAACGTCTTCGCTCCGCTCACTGCAGAAGAGGTGGCTCAAATCCGAGGTTGTTGGTCCGTTGACACCGCCTTCGTGGACGACGTCAGGGCGACTCTGGGGCTCACCGAGACCGAATGATCAACGCCAAGAACGCTTTCCGCATCCGTGGCAGACATTCCGGGAGCAGCCCGTCGGTCGTTGCGGTGATCGGCTTGCCGAGTGGTCGGGTTTGTGGTCTCCGTCGCGCGCTGCCGGTCGCTTGAGTGGAGGTCACGTTCGGAAGATGCGGCGCCGCTGCTGGATTCTGCCGACGTCTTTGCTTTCGTGCATCTCGTCGTGGTCCTTTTCTTGCTGTTCGTACCAGTCGGCGTAGCGGTTCGAGCCGGCGTAGGCGGTGATCCCGTGGAGCAGGATGCTGAGGGCGACGGTGAGGGTGACGATCGTGGCCATGAGTTCGGTGCCGGGAATGTCGACTTCTTCGAGGACGACCGTAGCGAAGATGAGCGAGGCGAGACCGCGGGGCCCGAACCACCCCATGTAGAGGATGGTCGGGGGGCGCAGGTGGGTACCGATCATGGAGATCGCCACCGGCAGCATGCGGACGAGGGTGAGGCTCAGCACGCCGTACAGCAATATCTCCCAGGTGAAGTCGCCGACGCGGGGTTGGAGGATCAGACCGCCGAAGACCATGAACGCGACCATGGTCACAACCTCAGCCAGGTCTTCGGCGAAGTTGGCGATGTCGGGATATGACGCCAAGAGGAGGCGCCCGAAAATCAGCCCACCGACGAAGGTCGCGATGAACCCGCTCCCGCCGAGCTCGTCGGCGACGACGTAGGCCACGACCGGCACCGTAACGACGGCGATCTGTCTCCAGATAGGCTGCAGCCATCCCCGGTCGCTGCTAGCGATGATCAAACGAGCGGACACCCACCCGATGCCGATTCCGACGATGACGGCGATCCCGATCGCGGAGAACAACAGGGAGAAGAGATTGGCACCGTCCTCGGCTTGGCCGATTGCAATGAAGAAGAGCAGGAAGGGAAGCGCGATTCCGTCGTTGAGTCCTGACTCGATGTTGAGCGCTCCGCGGATACGCGCCGCCACCCGGGTATTGGACACCACGGGTGCACCGAGTGCAGCGTCGGTCGGAGCGAGCACGGTGGCCACGATGGCGACACCGACGAGGTCGAATTCGGGGAAGAGTCCGGCGGCGACGATCGCTCCGGCGAGGATAATCAACGGCATCCCGAAGCCTAGGAGACGGCTGGGAAGCTCGGCTTCGTCGCGCCCCGACGAGATTTTGGTGGCCATCGCGTCGGTGAACAGCACCAGGGCGAGCGTCATCTCCAATGCCACCGTCGCCACCCCGGTGACATCACCCGTTGGCTCCTCGCCGAGCCCGACGGCGACGGCCACGAACCCAACGGCGGCGAAGAACATCGGACCCGAGATGATGCTCCGACTCAGACGTTTCGAGACAAGCGCATAGATCCCGAGCGCCGCAGCGCCAATACCGAGGAAGTAAATGTCCATGCTGTCTTCCTTTCGACTCCCGCTACCTGCGGGGAGGGAATGCCCCCGCAGCCAAGCCGCCGGTTCCGATCATGATCGTTGCACCCCGGTGCCAGGATCCGTCGGTGTGACTGGCAGTCCAGGCTGCGTCACTCACTCGATCAACCCGGAGCGCCGTAGCTCAGCGAAATGACTGCGACCGGGTAATACCATAGAGACTTGGCAACGCCGAGCGACACGGTGTCATGTTCGAAATCGTCCTGCTGTGTACCGTGATCAGACGAGCAAGGAGGAGTGATCATGGCCGAGATTCTGCCTGAGCCGTACTCCGGGGTGCCGCTGACGACCCATCGGGTAGTGGTGAACGGCGACGGCGACCTCGACGACACCGTCGTTGACATGGTCTGCGGGTCATGCCGACCGTCAGGTCGGCCGGAGAGACGTTCCACGCGCAACGATCGGATGCCGGGGAAGCCGTCGATGGCGGTGACGAAGACGGTTGACGAAACGGTCGCATTGGTATCGTATGCGGTGACGACGCCATCCGGTTCGGTATTGGATCACGCATAGGCGCGTGGTATCTCGAGATGGGTCCAATCGGGCGGTTCGTAACCTTGAGCGGCTTGGCGTTCCGGTAGTGCCAGCGCCGGTGGGGTCAGATCCCGATAGGGGACTCGAGACAGCAGGTGGCTTATCACGTTCAAGCGACCCGCCCGCTTGTCGTTCATATCAACGACGTGCCAAGGCGAGTCATCTGTGTTGGTGCGATCGAGCATCACATCGCGGGCTCGTGAGTAATCGACCCACCGGGCCCTGGCTTCGAGATCCATCGGGCTCAGCTTCCAGCGCCGCCTCGGGTCGGTGTTCCGTCGCACAAATCGGCGTTCCTGCTCATCATCATCGACATGGAGCCAATACTTGAACAGAAGAATCCCGTCGGACACGATGACCGACTCGAACTCCGGACCCAGGCGCAGGAAGGTCTCGTACTCCTCGTTGCTACAGAATCCCATCACGCGTTCAACACCCAGCCGGTTATACCAAGAGCGATCGAAGAGAGCCATCTCGCCGGCTGCCGGTAGATGGGCTATGTAGCGCTGCAGGTAGAGTTCTCCTTTCTCGCGCTCGGTAGGAGTCGCGAGAGCGACGGTCCTTACGATGCGAGGATTGAGTCGACGGGTGATCGTCTTGATCGTGCCACCTTTGCCGGCTGCATCACGACCCTCGAAAATGACCACGATCCGTAGGCGCTGATCGACTATCCAGCCCTGTAGTTTGGCTAACTCGACTTCCAACTCCGCGAGTTCCGACTCGTAGTTCTTGCGCTTCATGGCCTAATCCTTTCAAGAGAGATAGTCGAACGAAGGACGGCGAGGGCAAAGTTGCGGTTGGTGACCAGACGTAGCATCGCGGGTCACCTCCAGGTGACAGAGCCCGCTGACTGGTGTAAAAGCTACACGACTGGCCAGGCCCCCAAAGGTTTGCCGACAAACGGATGGTCGAAGCCCGAGGGCTTCCTCGACAGCATCGGGACCGTTCGCGTCTGGCGCCCGTCGAGCGCGGATTCATGTGGTGCTGACCGCGTTGTCGCTTGGCGGGTCATCGGGGCTGTCATACTTGGAGTGGTAGACGACCTCGTAGCTCTTGCCGTAGTTGCCGATCACGGCAGTGATGAGCGCCGCAACCGGCATCGCCATAAACGCCCCCATCGGTCCGGCGATGGCGCCACCAGCGAGCGCGGCCCCGAAGGCCACCCCTCCGTTGAGCTCCATCGTCTTAGCGCTGATATTCGGGCTCAACAAGTAGTTCTCGAACAGCTGGTAAAGCAGCGTCCATCCCAACAGGATCAGCGCGGCCACCAAACCCTGCACCGCCAGCGTCACCAGGATCGGTACCGCGGCCCCGATGTAGGTGCCGACGACCGGGATGAACGCCGCGAAGAAGGCCTCGAAGACCGACAGCGGCAGGGCGAAAACCACCGGCATCCCGACGAGGAGCATCACCCCGAAGAACAGGACACCATTGATGACCATGAGCAGCGCCTTGGAATAGAAATACCCACCGGTCTGCTCGACGGATTTGTCCCATACCCACCCGTTCACTTGTTGTTTATCGGGTGGCATCCGGGACAGCAACGCCCGCCCGATCCGTGGGGAGTCGGCAGCGAAATAGAAGGTGAACATCGCGACGGTGGCGAGGTCGAAGATCAGCCCGATCCCCGACGAGGCCAGGCCGAGGATCTCGCCGCCCCACTCTTCGATTGCTCCACCCGCAGCTCCCGCGGCATCGTCAGCCGCGCCCTGCTCGATAGGGGTCACCCCGAAGGTGTCCTCGGTCCAGGCGTTCAGCTCCTCGATCCACTCCCCGCCACCGTCCCCGACTTCCTCGGCGAACTCCCCCGACAGTACGCCTTGGAATATGGCAAGGCCCCTCCCAAGGTCGCCAACTCCCCCGTCTACACAGAACATGACCTCTTCTACCTCCTATCCCGCGCATTGAAGGAGCAGAACTCCAAGTTCAACCACGACACCTTCTACCGCGCAGTTGAGACGAAGCGCAGCACGTTGTCGGCGGTGGAAGAGGGATCTCCTTCACCGAAGACGAGCTGAAGCGGAAGGTCCACGAGGGCTACATCGTCGACCACGTCTGGCCCTCGTACGACCCTGCGGTGCTCGAGCGTGAGACGGTGAGTTTGGCGGTGCAGGTGGACGGTAAGGTCCGCGGCAGCATCGAGGTGCCGGTAGGTCTGCAGGACGAGAAAGCCTTGGTCGAGCAAGCAATGCAGGAAGCCAATGTGGCGAGGCACCTGGAGGGGCGTACGATCGTCCGCCGCGTCATTGTTCCCGGCAAGATCGTCAGCTTGATCACGGCATCATCATGAGCGGCGTCGGGCGCGGGTACACGCGACTCTGCCGGGCGTCCATCAGGGTGCTGAAGAGCTTCCTGGGATGCCGCGCTGTGGCCCGCTACGCACTCCTCCTGCTGATCGGCGCGTATGCCATCGTCGGCCTGCCGGGGT
>JADFIY010000158.1 GCA_022566415.1 Acidobacteriota bacterium | reverse complement strand
CTAAGGCAGTGCGGATTCAAAAGGAGATCGCCGAAACCCGCCGCACCTTGACGCCGACGAGCTGAGCCGCGGCGCGGTTCTGCATGGTGGCCCGGATCCCATACCCGGTCCTGGTGAAACGAAGAAAGGCCCAGAGCCCGATCAACAGCACAAGGCTGAGCATGGCTGCATAGAACTGTCCGGTCGGGACCAGGAGGTCACCGATGAAGAAGGCGTCGGTGAGGTAGCCGGGATCGGCTTGGCGGAAGATGCCGGTGAATCTCCATCCGAGCAGCCCTTCGATCATGATGGCGATGCCGAACGTCAATAGCACAGTCATCTCCACATATCGCGCTCTGCCCTCGATGCGGAGGAACAGCGCCATGTACACGCCGACGCCGAACACGAACATCAACGGCATGATGAAGACGACGGATAGGAGTGGATCGATGCCGAGGTGCTCGAAGGCAAAGAAGGCGATGTAGGCGGAGGCGACGATGAACACGGCATGGGCCAGGTTGACGATGCGCATCACCCCGAAGGCAAGGGTCAGCCCGCTGGCGAAGAGGGCATACACGCCGCCGAGGAGCAGACCAAAGATCGCCACCTGGAGGTAGTCGGTCATGGTGCGTCCCCGGCGTCGACAGCCTTGCCCAGGTACAGCTCGCGGATCCGCTGATCCTCGAGGATGGTGTCGGCTGGTCCCTCGAACCGCACGATGCCGAGATCGAGGACCACGCCCCAGTCGGCAAGCTGGAGGCCTCGTATCGCGTTCTGCTCGACCATGACGATGGTGATCCCCAGGTCTTCGAGCTCCCTGATCGTGGCGAAAATCTGGTCGGCGACCTGCGGTGCCAGCCCGAGACTGGGCTCGTCCAGCATCAATATATCCGGATCGATCATGAGGGCGCGGCCAAGCGTCAGCATTTGTTGCTGCCCGCCCGACAGTTTCCCTGCATCGAGTGATGCCCGCTGAGCGAGGATAGGAAACAGTTCGAAGACCCGGTCCATCCTGGTCTTGATCAGCCCGCGGTCCTTCACCAGATAGCCCCCCATCACCAGGTTCTCCCGAACGCTCATTTCGGGGAAGACGGCCTGCTCCTGAGGCACGAAGCAGATGCCGGCGGCGAGGACCTGATCGGGCCGAGCCCCGTTGAACGGCACGCCCCGAAACGTCACCTCACCTGCTCGTGTCGGGAGCAGCCCCGAGATGACCTTGAGCAGCGTCGACTTGCCGGCACCGTTGGGCCCGATGATGCAATAGGACTTGCCAGCCTCCACCTTCAGGGACAAGCCCCTGAGGATGTTGGGTCCTGCCCCGTAGCCGGCGTCCACGTCACGCACCTCGAGCAGCGCCATCACACCTTCCCCAGGTAGGCATCGAGGACTCGGTGATCGTTCTGTACCTCCTCCGGCGGTCCATGGAGGAGCACTTCGCCATGAGCCATCACGATCACAGAGTCGCTGAGATCCATGACCAGGTCCATGTTGTGCTCGACGATGAAGAAGGTGAGGCCCTCGCCGTTGAGCTGTCTGATGCGGTCGACCATCCGCCGCAGCAGCGTCGGATTGACCCCACCTGCGGGTTCGTCGAGCAGGACGATACGAGGATCCGACATCAGCACCGCAGAGAACTCCAGCAGCTTGCGCTGTCCATACGACAGCGCCTCGGCGTTGGTGTAGGCGTACTCGGCGATACCGACGAAGTCGAGGAGCTCCAGGGCGCGCTCGATCTCATGGTCGAGCATTCTCGAACCAAAGATGTTCCGCACATCGCCGGTCGACGACCCAACCACCATGTTCTCCAGCACCGTCATGTCGGCGAGCGTCCTTGTCAGCTGGAACGTCCGGCTGATGCCGAGCCTGGTCAGCCTGTGGGGCATCTTGCCGGTGATTTTCCGACCCTCGAACGTCACCGAGCCGGAGTCAGGGCGAATCACGTTGTTGATGAGATTGAACGTCGTGGTCTTGCCGGCTCCATTGGGCCCAATGAGCGAGGTGATGGAGCCTTCCTCGATGGCGAAGCTGCAGTCTGCGACGGCGTGGATACCGCCGAAGCTCTTGTTGAGGTTGGAAACCTCGAGCATTACCGACACGTCAACTCCTCGCAGGCGGTGCGCTTGCGTCGCAGCACTTCCCCATGATGCCATCGCTAGCCGCAGTGGTCCCCCGGTTCGATCCGTCAGTCAGACAAATGGGGCACCGGTCACCGGTGCCCCATCTGATCGGCTTTCTTCTGGTCTACTCGAAGTCCGACTTCGGGTACACCAGGTCCACCACGCCGGGAAACTCATCTATCGGGAAGACGAACTCCAGCACATCGTCCTGCCACTGCGTCATGATCAGCGACCGGTCGATGGGAAGGCCACGCTCGTCCCAATAGAAGTCGCCGAGCACGGTCTTCACCGGGTCGCTCGCGGTCCGATCGTGCAGCCACACGGCCATGGCGGCGTTGTCGGTCCCGCCGGTGCCGATGACGGCCTGCTCCATGCCCTGGCACAGCGCAAACGGGATCGCCTCGTCCTCATCGGGAGCACGCCCCGACCACGCGGTGAAGTTGTCGATGAAGTCCTGGTTGGTGTATGGCTCACCGGCCAGGGTTCCTGTCCAGTTGGCCAGCGGATGCCAGGAGCCGTGCACGGTGATGTCGTTGGCGTTGGCGCCGAGGGTATCGAGGAACTCGGTCTGAGCACCCTGCGACATCCACAGCAGCTTCGGGTTGTAGTCCACGGTCGCCATGGCGTTGACCAGCGAGATCGCCTCGTCCGGCGAAGCGGTGGCGGCGAAGACCATCTCGGCTCCGCTGCCCTTGATCGAGTTGGCCAGGGTCAACCAGTCGGTGAACGGCACCGGCCACTCCTCTTGGAAGACGACCTCGATGCCCGTCCCGTCGAGGAAGCCGTCGATGGCAACGACGTCGTCCGTTCCGGGTATCGGCACCTCTCCGCCGACCAGCCCCTTGATGATGGCCCCGGCGAAGAAGTCGTCAGCGTTGACGAGGGCGACCGAGGTCGGCGCCGGGTCGATGATCCCCTGGTCGACGTAATAGTCGATCATCGCCAGCGGAGAGAAGCCGATTTCTTCCGCTGCGTTTTGCTGGAAGTAGAAGATGTTGTCGTACCCCCGCAACCAGATCCTGAGCGCGCCACCCGACGGGACCGGATACACCATGCCGGCGTTGAGCGCCTCGGTCGTTGCCGGGAAGGTGAGCAGACTGGAGAACGTGCCGAGCAACACGTCGGCGCCGTCGACGTCGATGTGACGCTGCACCTGGGCGACCGCCTGCTCCGGTGCCGACTGGTTGTCGTCGATGACGTACACCACTTCATGGCCGAGCAGGCCACCGAGTCGGTTGATCTCAAAGACACAGAACTCGTAGCCGTCGCTGTGTTTTTGGCCGGGGATGGCGAAGTCACCAGTCAGCGGCAGAGATGCGGCAAAGATAAACGGCTCCATTGCCTCTGCGGTTGTTGTCGTCTCCTGCGCCGCCGCCGTGGTCGTCGTCGCCTGTGCGGCAGGGGCGGTGGTGGTCGTCGTGTCGTCGCTGGTACCGCACGCGGCGGCGACCAATGCAATCGTTGCCAGCAAGATCAGGAGCTTGGAAAAGCGACTCATGAATGCCTCCCACGAGATCGACTACTACTGCGCGAAGCGTACGGAGTCGAAAATTCGAATGCAAACGATTGTGTAACCCCGACAAACGTCGTCGATGCGCTGCTCACCGTCCTGCGAGGCGTCGTGTCGGTCCTGCTATTTTTCTGTTGGGAAACGGATACTGAAACAGCCGGGAGCGGGTTCGATGACAGTCGTCTGGCGGACGGAGGTCGGTGGGTGGTCGGAGCTCGAACACACCGCGGCCGGCGGCACCGCAAGGATCGAGCGCCGATGACCGACATCGACAACGAGACCGATGCCGCATCTCTGGGTCCCCAGCTGAACCGGCTGTGGGACCTCTCCGGGCCCAAGGTGAAGCGGCTGTGCACCGCCTATCCCGCGCACGCCGGGACGCCCGTCTATACCGTCGCCGGGAAATACACGGCCCGCGGTTGGACCGAGTGGACCGAGGGGTTTCTCTACGGGTGGGCGATCCTCCACTTCGACGCCACCGGCGACACCGAGGCGCTGGAGTTTGGGAGAACCCTTACCCGGGATCGCATGGAGCGCCACATCACCCACATGGGAGTCCACGATCACGGCTTCAACAACGTGAGCACCTATGGGAACCTGAGACGGCTGATGCTCGAGGGTCGGATCCCCACCGATCCATGGGAACTCGCCTTCTACGAACAAGCGCTCCGGGTGAGTGGCGCGGTGCAGGCCTCCCGTTGGACGACCACCGCGACCGGGGGCGGCTACATCTATTCGTTCAACGGGCCGCACTCGCTGTTCTGCGACACGATCAGGTCGGTTCGGTCCCTGATGGTGGCTCACCAACTGGGTCACGCGCTCCTGGGTGAAGACGACACGAGGATCTCTCTCCTCGAGCGTGGCATCCAGCATGCGGGCACCACAGCCGAGTACAACGTGTTCTACGGGGAAGGCAGGGATATCTACGACACCTGGGGACGCGTCGCCCACGAGGTCACCTTCAATGTCACCGACGGCACGTATCGGGCTCCCAGTACCCAGCAGGGTTATTCACCTTTCACCACGTGGACTCGCGGGCTGGCTTGGGTCATGATTGGCTACGCCGAGCTGCTGGAATTCCTCGACATGGTCGACGACGAGGCGCTCGGACCACTCGGTGGCCGCCACGGCATCGAAGCAACGATGCTGCGTGCCGCTCGGGCAACCTGTGACTTCTACATCGAGCACACCCCGAAGGACGGTATCCCGTATTGGGACACCGGTGCCCCTGGCCTCGCCCACATGGGCGACTACTTGAACCGCGCCGCCGATCCGTTCAACGACTACGAGCCCGTCGATAGCTCGGCGGCGGCCATCGCCGCCCAAGGGCTGCTCCGCCTCGGCCGGTACCTGACCGGCAGGGCCGATCCCGACGGACACCGGTATGAGCAGGCCGGGCTCACCGTGCTTGGCACGCTCCTCAGCGACCCATACCTGAGCACCGACCCGGACCACGATGGTCTGCTTCTGCACGGTGTGTATCACCGACCCAGGGGTTGGGACCACGAGACGACCCGAGTGCCGTCTGGCGAGTCGGTGTTGTGGGGTGACTACCACCTGGTGGAGCTCGCCTTGTATGTTCAGCGGCTGGCGAACGACGATCCTTACTACACGTTCTTCGGCGGAGGTGAATCGTGACCGAGATAGCGGCCCTGGTCACCGGGGGCTCTCGAGGCATCGGCCTCGGTGTGACCCGCCGCCTCCTTGAGGATGGTTATCGGGTGGCGGTGAACGGTGTTCGGTCGGCGGCCGAGGTCGAGTCAACGCTCGTCGAGCTCGAGGAGCTGGGAGAGGTGCTGTACGTCCCAGGAGATGTCGGCGACGCTGCGGCTCGCAACCGCATCGTCGAGGCCACGCTCGCTGCATTCAGCCGGATCGATGTGCTGGTGAACAATGCCGGCATCATGTCGCCGGGACGAAACGACATGTTGGTTGCCAACGAGGCAGATTTCGACACCGTCGTCGCGGTGAACCTCAAGGGACCGTTCCTGTTGACCCAATCGGTCGCTGTCCACATGATCGAGGTGCGCCGGACCGATCCGTCCTTCCGGGGTTGCATCGTCAACGTGTCGTCGATCAGCGCGGTGCTTGCCTCGACCGATCGAGCCGAGTACTGCATCAGCAAGGCCGGCGTGTCGATGGCTACCAAGCTGTGGGCGAGCCGGCTCGCTGAGCACGGCATCGACGTCTACGAGGTGCGTCCCGGCATTGTCGGCACCGACATGACCGCCGAGGTGACGGAGAGGTACGACTACCTCATCGAACACGGGCTCACCCTCGACAAACGCTGGGGCACACCGGACGACATCGCCAGCGTCATCTCGGTGTTGGCACGAGGAGATCTCCCATACGCCACCGGCCAGGTGCTGACGATCGACGGGGGACTCACCGTCCCCAGGCTGTGAAGAACGGGAGCACGGTGGACAACATCGAGCGGTTCGGGGTCTTTCTGCCATCGTACGTGTGGGAAGACGATGGTCCGGAGCGGGCCCAGGGCATCAAGGACTTTGCCCGTCACGTCGAGGATCTCGGCTTCGACTCGATCTTCGTCACCGACCATTTGCTGGCCGCCAAGGAGTT